>NZ_JBHTWX010000111.1:0-30733 GCF_042792155.1 Kitasatospora sp. NPDC056651
CGCTCCCCCGGTCCGGTGCACGCTCCCCCGGTCCGGTGCTCAGTGCAGGACGTCGAGGGCGTTGTCGGCGTCGTTGACGAAGTAGCCCGCGTCGCCGTCCAGGTCCACGGCGAGCCCGAACAGCGCGCCCGCGCCGGGCGGGGTGCCCTCGTTGTTGATCTGCTTGACCGCGACCTGCCGGCCGGCCGGGGTGGTCTCGACGATGTTCCCGTCCCCGCCGTTGACCGTCAGGATGTCGCCCCCGGGGGCGATGGCCATGCCCAGCGGGCCGTTGAGGCCGCCGCCCGAGCTGACGACCCGGCCGGTGCCCGCGCCGGCCCGCCGGTTCAGGGCGTTCGGGATGGCGGTGATCCGGCTCAGCACGGTGTCGGCGACGAAGAGCGTGCCGTCACTGCCGAGACCGACACCGGTCGGGCCGACCACCAGGGCCGCCGGGTCCGTCCGCTCGGGGAAGCCGGACCCGATCTCGGTGGTCGCCACCCGCTGCGGCGGCTGGTCGCCCTCGGTGCACAGGGTGATCCGCAGGACGGTGCCCTGGTCGACCTCGGCACCGCCGCCGGCGACCGTCCCGTTGAGGACGTTGGTCACGAACAGCTCGCTCCGCCCGCCGTCGCTCACGGCGGTCAGGTCCCACGGGCCGTTGATGCCGTCTCCCGCGATCGTCTCGCGCACCGTGCCGTGCTTGTCCAGCACCAGCAGGCAGCCGGCCTGCGCCGTGGCCGAGGTGCCGTCCGCGGTGGGGAGGCTGCCGACCACCACCCAGCCGCCGGGCAGGACGGTCAGCGCCGTGGTGAGTCCGACCCCGCCGGGGCACGGGCCGGGCAGGTGGGCCGGGTCGATGGTGGCGAAGGTGGTC
Organism: Kitasatospora sp. NPDC056651; assembly: GCF_042792155.1. Lineage (NCBI taxonomy): Bacteria > Bacillati > Actinomycetota > Actinomycetes > Kitasatosporales > Streptomycetaceae > Kitasatospora > Kitasatospora sp. NPDC056651. Next base: position 857 of record NZ_JBHTWX010000111.1, read on the forward strand.
GTGGTGCCGTCCGGGGTGATCTGCACCAGTGTGGTGCCGAGGCCCTGGAGGTTCGCCGAGTCGTTGAAGTTGCTGACCAGGACGTTGCCCCGGTGCAGTTCACCGGTGCTCTCCCGGATGGTGAACACCCCGTACGGGTTCACGTCGCCGTTCCCCGGAACGGTGGACGCGACGGCGGACACGGTGTTCAACCGGTCCAGGAACGGCCCGGGGCGGGCGGCGTGGGCCGAGGACGCGGCGGCGGTCAGGCCTATGGTCAGTACGGCGGTCGCCAGCGTGCTCGACAGTGCCCGAACTCTCATGTGTACGTGCCTCCTGAAGGGCGGGCCGGGCGGCCGGAACCGGCCGTGCCCGAACCCGCGAACGCGCTCAAAGCTCGAAGTGGCCCCCGGGGCGCCACGTTAGGCACGCCCGCTGCGCCCCGCCCCCCGGCTTCCGCCGAATGCCGGTCACCCCGGGTGACGGCCCAGGCGGGCAGGGCGTTCCGGCCGCCTGCCGGAATCGGCGTTCGGTGGTGCCATGGAAGGGGGGAAGGCCCGGACCGGCCTCCGGCCCGCCCCCGCACCGAGGCAGGGAGACCCGTATGAAAGCCGCCGTGGGAGACCGCATCACCGTCCGGGGCACCCACCCGAACGCGGCCCGCCGGGACGGCGAGATCGTCCGGCTGCACCACCCGGACGGCAGCCCGCCCTACGACGTCCGCTGGTTCGACGACGACCGGGTGACGGAGTACGTCCCCGGGCCGGACGCCCGGATCCACCATGCCGGCCGCGAGCCGGCGGACCCGGAGATCCCGCCCCACCCGCACCTCTTCGCCGACTGACGGGCCGCCGCCGTGACCGTCTCCACCGACTCGCGGGCCCGTGGACTGACCGGCGCCGAGGCCGCCCGGCTGCTCGCCGCACACGGCCGCAACGAGGTGGCCGCCGACCGCCGGGTGCCGCTGTGGGCCCGGGTGGCCGCCCAGCTGCGCGACCCCCTGATCACCGTGCTGATCGCGGCGGTCGCGCTGACGCTGGCCATCGGAGACCACCCCGACGCGGTGGTCATCGCGCTGGTGATCGTGGTCAACACCACCGTGGGCGTGGTCCAGGAGATCCGGGCGGAGAGCGCCGTCGCCGCGCTGTCCCGGCTCTCCGCCCCCGCGGCCCGGGTGGTGCGGGACGGCGAGCCGCACAAGGTGCCCTCGGCCGAGGTCGTCCCGGGCGACGTGGTGGAGCTCGCCGAGGGCGACATCGTGCCCGCCGACGCCCGGCTCCTGGAGGCCGCGGCCCTGCTGCTCGACGAGTCGATGCTGACCGGCGAGTCACTGCCGGTGGCCAAGGAGACCGGAGGCGCACCCGACGACGAGGTGCTCCGGGCGGGCACCGTCGTCCTGCGCGGCCGGGCCCTGGCCGCGGTCACGGCCACCGGCGCGGACAGCGCGCTCGGCCGGATCGCCACCCTGCTGCGGCCCCGGCCCGAGCCGACCCCGCTCCAGCGGCGGCTGGCCGGGCTCGGCCGGGTGCTGGCCGCGGTGGCCGTCGGTCTGTGCGTGCTGGTCTTCGTGCTCGGCCTGCTCCGGCACCAGCCGCCCGGCGAGATGGCGGTGACGGCGATCAGCCTGGCGGTCGCCGCCGTACCGGAGTCGCTGCCCGCCGTCGTCACCCTCGCCCTCGCCCTCGGCGCCCGCCGGATGGCCGCCCGCCGCGCCGTCGTCCGGCGGCTGCCCGCCGTGGAGACGCTCGGCTCGGTCACCGTGCTGGCCACCGACAAGACCGGCACCCTCACCGAGGGCCGGATGGTGGTCGAGCGCCTCTGGACCCCGCACTCCACCGCCACCGTGACCGGCCTCGGGTACGGGCCCGCGGGCGAGGTCCGGCCCGACGGGATCCGAACCGACGGGCCCGCCGACGAGGTCCGGACCGACGAGACGGAGCGGCTGCTCACCGCCGCCGTCCTGTGCAACGACGCCGCGCTGCGCCCGCCGACGGCCGGGGACACCGAGTGGCGGGCGGTCGGCGACCCGACCGAGGCCGCGCTGCTGACCGCCGCCGGCAAGGCGGGCCTGGACCACGACCGGCTGCGGGCCGACCTCCCCCGGGTCGCCGAGACGCCGTTCGACAGCACCCGCAAACGGATGAGCACCGTGCACCGCGGGCCCGGCGGCGCCCTCCTGGTCTGCCTCAAGGGCGCCCCGGAGGCCGTCCTCGACCCCCTCGTCCTCGCCGAGCCCCCGGAGCTGCTGGAGCGGGCCCGGCGGGCGGCGGCCGCACTCGCCGCCGAGGGCTTCCGGGTGCTCGCCGTGGCGCGACGGGACCTCGACCACGTCCCCGATCCGCCGGAGGCCGCCGAGCACGGGCTGCGCCTGCTCGGGCTGACCGCGATGGCCGACCCGCCCAAGCCCTCCGCGGCCGCCACCCTGGCCGCCTGCCGCCGAGCCGGCATCCTGCCCGTCCTGATCACCGGCGACCACCCGGCCACGGCCCGCGCGCTGGCCGTCCGGATCGGTCTGCTGGAGCCGTCCGCCGGGGCCGAGGCGGTGGCGACCGGGCGGGACCTCGTCACCGGCGCGGTCACCGACCCGACCCGCGCCCGGGTGTTCGCCCGCACCGACCCCCGGCAGAAGCTCGACATCGTCCAGGCCTGGCGCGCCCGGGGCGCCGTCACCGCGATGACCGGCGACGGCGTCAACGACGGCCCCGCGCTGCGGCGGGCGGACATCGGCGTGGCGATGGGCCGGCGCGGCACCGAGGTCGCCCGCCAGGCCGCCGACCTGGTCCTCGCCGACGACGAACTCGCCACCGTGGTCGGCGCGGTGGAGGAGGGCCGCCGGGTCTACGACAACATCCGGCGCTTCCTGGTGTTCGGTCTGGCCGGCGGCGCGGCCGAGATCCTGGTGATGCTGGCCGGCCCGTTGTTCGGCTTCGCCCTGCCCCTGCGCGCGGGCCAGATCCTCTGGATCAACCTGCTCACCCACGGCCTCACCGGCGTGGCGATGGGCGCGGAGCCGGTCTCCCCCGGCGCGATGTCCCGGCCGCCGCGCCCGCCGGACCAGCACATCCTCGGCTCCGGCGTGTGGCAGCGGGTGCTGCTGCTCGGCCTGGCCCTCACGGCGGCCGCGCTCGGCGCGGCCCTGTGGGCGCGCGACGGGGACCGCCCCTGGCAGACCGTCCTGTTCCTCGCGCTGCTGATCGGCCAGCTCGGCTCCGTCCTGGGGCTGCGCGAGCGGCTGCTGACCCGTGCGAACCCCTTCCTCCCGCTGGCCGTCCTCGCCTCCGCCGGGCTCGCGGCGGCCGCCCTCTACCTGCCCTTCCTCCGCGACCTGCTGGACACCGTGCCGCTCGCCTGGGCCGACCTGCCCGCCCCCGTGCTGGCCGGTGTCGTCGGCTTCGCGGTCGCCCGGCTGCGCACGCGGCCGATCTGACCGTCGGGTCCGCCCGCACCGGGAGGCACGGCGGGAGGGCCCGGCCCTCCCGCCGTGCGCGGTCGTTCAGCCGCGTCCGGGTTCCCGTGCTCCCGGCGTCACGGTGCCGGCGTCACGGTGCCGGAGTCACGGTGCCGGCGTCACCTGGAGCGGGTCCGACACCGACTTCACCGTCATGCCGGGGAACTCCCCGCCGTAGCCCACCGTGTTGAGCGCGACGACCCGGTAGAGGTACGGCGCGGCCACCGAGGCCGTCAGGTCGACGAAGGAGCGGGTCCCGTGGGTGTTCGGCTGGTCCAGCGGCGAGTCGACCGTGCCGACGTCGGCCCAGGTGGTGCCGCCGTCGCTCGTCCGCTGGACGACGAAGCCGGTCTCGTTGATCGAGTTGTCCTGCCAGTCCAGCCGGATCCGGGCGCTGCCGCCCGTGCCCATGACGGTCGCCGCCAGCCCGCTCGGCTTCGTCGGCGGCAGCGCCAGCAGTTGGGGACGCATCATGTCCATCTCCTCGTGGCTGAGGATGTGGCAGTGCAGGACGTACTCCCAGCCGAAGTTCACCAGCCTGTTGGTGATCGCCGCCGTCGGATTGCCCTGCGGATCGGTGTTGTTGAACATCGACGTGCCACCGGCGGGCATCGTCGGGTCCAACAGCCTGACGGAGTTGGGCACTTCGAACGGCACCGTCGGCACGATCGGGCGCAGCGCGACGATGGTGTCCTCCAGTGGGCTCATCCGCACCGTGTCCTTCCAGCCCAGTTCGTTGGCGTCCGGTTTGATCACGATGTTGTCCCAGGTCACCCGGTTGAGGACCTGGACGTCGTACAGGTGGAAGTGGATCGGGTGGGTGTCCACCCCGTTGTGGGTGAACCGCCAGATCTGGGTGCCGTCCTCGGCGGTGCTGATGGGCGTCACCTTCGTGTCGGCCCTGGGCAGGTTCGTGCCGTCGATCAGCTCGGTCGGCGGGTTGATGTACGGGTACAGCGTCACGTTCTGCGCGCCCGGCGTCGGCGGCGAGGCCTCGACGCCGAGGTTGGTCGACATCCGGCCGTAGTCGTCGAAGGTCGACGCGTTCATCTCGTCGTGGATGGCCTTCGGTTGCAGCGGCATCGCCGTCTTGGTGTTCGGCGCCCTGAGCGTGTTGAAGCCGAACGTCGCGGTGTCGTTCACCCGGACCAGGCCGTCGCAGGCCTTGACCGGGCTGTTCTTGACGTTGCAGTTGCTGCCGGCGGAGAAGCCCGTGCCGTACGCCGAGTTGTAGGCCGCCTGGCCGACGATCACCGGGTTCTGCCCGGACTCGAAGACGCCCGAGCCGTCCGCGTGGTGCTTGAAGGCGGCCTGGAGCTTCGCCAGGTTGAACGTCGGGGCCGGTGCCGTGTCCGCGATGGTCACCTGCATCACCGTACGGGTGTTGGGCCCGTACCCCGGCAGGGTCGTCGGGGCGCCGCCGGCCCCGGTGAGGTCGGGCGCGCCCGTGTAGTAGTCGTACGACGAGACGCGCGCGGGGAAGGCCGCGGGCGCGTCGTTGTAGAGGATGAGCGTCTTGCCGGCGAACTTCGAGAAGTCCACCAGCACGTCGGCGCGTTCGGCCGGCGCGACGGTCAGCGAGTGCTTGTCCACGTTGCCGACGTCGAAGCGGGTCGGGTCGGTGATCCAGGTCGTCGGCTGCTGGCCGTCGATGACGGCCGGGGCCGGCAGGAAGCCGCCCTCGTTGGCGATCTGGATCCAGTCCGGCCCGGCGGCGTCGTCGTTCGCGCCGGCCGGGGTGGGTGACACGTTCGGGTCGGTCTGCGCGGCCGCCAGCTCGTCCGCGTTCAGCGCCACCTCGGTCGTGCCGTCGCCCTGCTTCGGATCCGCCTTGTACCACTGGAAGTTGAAGAACCGGTCGTTCGCGGCGTTGAGCAGCCGCAGCCGGTAGGTCTTCGGCTGGAGCGTCACCTTCGGGTAGGCGACCCCGTTGACGATCGGCGTGTCGTTGAACTGCTCCATGCCCATCGAGACGTTCGGTGTGCCGGGGATCTGCTCCGGCTCGCAGTACGGGGCACTCCGGTACTGCCAGGTCGACGGGTCGTCCAGCTTGCACGTCGGGTCGTGGTAGGGGTTGGCGATCGGCCCGTACTTGGTGGCCCCGGCCGGCGGCCAGAACCACGGTCCGTACATCCAGCGCCCGTACGAGCTCATGCCCGACGGGTCGCCCGGGTTCTGGGCCGGCATGTAGACGTGGTGGTACCAGAAGCTGCCCTTGCCGCCCCAGCGCCCGGTGTCCCAGGTCGGGTCCTGGCCGTAGGCGACGGTCCTGCCCTCGGCGTCCTTGCGGTCCTTGAGCTGCTCCTCGTCCGGCACGAAGGTGCGGTCCTGGACGAGCAGCGGGATGGTGTCGGCCGCGCCGGGGACCGTGCCGCTGCCGACCAGCGCCTTCTCGGTGTCGTCGGTGATGGTGTAGCCGGCGGCCTCGCCCGCGTACACGTTCAGCCGGGTGATGCCGTAGCTGTGGTCGTGGTAGAACATCAGCCGCGCGCTCTGCTGGTTGGTGTAGTAGAAGGTCGAGCAGCCGTCGTCCTTCGCGGCGCAGAGCGTCGCCCCGGTGCCGTCCACCATGTCCGGCACGTTCTGCACGCTGACGCCCTGCGGCCACTCCGTGTTCTCACCGGCCGGGGTGATCCACTGGTGCGGGGTGCCGTCGCTGATCCACGGCGTGACGCCGCCGTGCAGGTGCAGCGTGGCCCGGTTGTCCGGGAAGCAGCCGGCCTTGCCGTGGGTGCACGCGGGGTTGCGCACCTCGTCCGTGACGGTGCCGTCGTTCTTCGGCGCCGGCATCGTCATCGGGACCATGCCGGCCCCCATGCCGCTGCCGTCCACGGGCAGGAAGAGGTCGCCGTCGGCGCCCTTCGGCAGCAGGTTGCGGAACACCACCCGCACCGGCCGGTCCTTGGTCGCGGCGATGAGCGGGCCCATCCACTGCGGCGAGGTCACCCCGGTGTACGGCAACGGCTGCCGGGTGCCGTCCATCAGCTCGTTGTAGAGCGGGACCTTCCGGCCCGGCACCGCGTCCGTCGACAGCTGGACGTAGCCGCGCACCAGGGTCGGCGGCAGGTCGGAGGAGAACCGGGTGAGGTACTGCACCAGGCCGATGACGTACTCGTCGGCGGGCTTGCCGCCGGTGGTGACGGACTCCGGCACGGCCACCGGGACGAACTTCTCCGAGGGCTTGGTGGAGGGCGCCCGCAGCTGCGGGACGTCCGGGCAGCCGGTGCCGTCCTTCCCCGGGTCGCAGGTCAGCGGCAGGGTGTCCTGGAACTTCTTCATCCCGACCGTGAGGTAGCCGGCCCCCGGGCCGGTGACCTCGATCCCGCTGATCGCCCCGGTGTCCGTCACGGCCGTCGCCGTCGCGCCGGAGCCTCCCCGGCCGGTCGGGTCGGTGACGGTGACGGCGGGTGCGGCGGTGTAGTCGGAGCCGATCCTGTCCACGGTGACCGCGACCAGCTTCAGGCTCGCGGTGGCCGTCGCCTTCGTCGCGCCGTTGACCGGGTCGGCCGGCGTCCCGTTGCGGATCACGACGCCGGGTGCGGCGCCGTAGCCGCTGCCCGGCTCGTCCACGGTCACCTTGGTGACCCTGCCGTCGGCGGTGAGGTCGGCCGGATCGACGTGCCCCTTGGCCGCCGTGCCCTTCGGGTCGTCGGGCAGGTCGAAGTCGACCGTCGGCATGGTGTAGCCGGCCCCGCCGTCGGTGACCGCCACGGCGTCCACCCCGCCGGAGGCCGTCGCGGTGGCACCGCTGCCGCCTCCGCCACCGATGGCGGCCGCGAAGCCGCCGTAGCCGCTGCCGCCCGCGTCGACGGCGACCTCGACCACGGCTCCGGTCGCCTTGACGGTGGCCTTCGCGGTGGCCGCCGTGCTGCCGCCGTCGACGGTGACCGAGGTCGCGCCCGCGACGTAGTGGCGCCCCGGCGAGGTCACCTCGATGCCGGTGATGCCGCCGGTCTTCGGGTCCACGGTGGCCGTCGCCGTGGCGCCGGTCCCGGTGGCCGCCGGGACGACCTGCGCCCCGAAGGAATACCGCCGGTCCTGAACCGGGTGGCGCGGGTAGGGCGCCGAGCCCAGCGTGACCGTGCCGCCCGCGGCCGGGGGCACGCCGACCGGCGGGTTCGTGACGCCGTCGACGCCGGCCGGGTACAGGAAGGCGTCGGTGGCCGAGGCGACGCCGGTGTCGACCGGGACGCCCTGACCGTAGAAGCCGATGACGTCACCGGCCCGCACGGCGACGTCGGGGACGTCGTACGTCGCGATCTCGCCGGACGCCGAGGCCGGCTTGGGCACCGTCTTCAGCCCGCTGTCGGCCACCACCGTGTACGTGTCCGGTGCGCCGGTGGGCCGCAGCACGTAGGCGTGGAAGAGACCGCCCTCGGACGTCGAGGGACTTCCCGCCGGCTTGGCCTGGTTCCAGGTCCGGAATCCCTTGAGGGTGCCGTCGGGCAGCGGAGAGCCGCCCAGGACGACGAGCACCGGGCCGAGCACGCCCGGCGGGGTCGCGTAGTCCGTCGCGTACGCCCGGTCGACCAGCGGGTTCCCCACCGTCATCGCCGTGGACGCGATGGTCACCTTGGCCTTCGACTGGGTCAGCGGGCTGTTGGCCCAGTTCCCCCACGGGCCGAAGTAGTGGGGTGCCTTGGTCTCGTCCGTCGCACCGGCCGACCCGCCCGCGGCGGCGGCCTCCTGCACCTGTCGGAGCGGCGACGGCGACAGCCCGAGCAGGGCCGCCACCATCGTCCCGACGCCGACCAGGGCGATGGCGCGCCGTCTGCGCCGCGCCGACGCTCTCATTGCCTGTGTGGTGAACACACCGTTCCTCTCCCCTTGGCGGTCTGCCCCCGCTGCGCGCCCGGGTGACGCGCGCGCGACAAGCTTGTGGCCGAACCATCCGGAGCGGGGCGAAGATGACAGGCCTCTCATCTGACTGTCATGACCGGTGGGGCGCTTATAGGATGCGACCCGGCCGCGGCTGGCAGCCCCGGGGGCAGCGGCGGCAGGGGAGGAGACAAGGACCCACCATGGCCCGGCTGTTGGTCGTCGAGGACGAGGCGCGGCTGCGCACCTACCTCAAGCGCACCCTGGAAGCGGACGGTCACGTCATCGACGACGTGGGGACCGGACCGGACGCCGTACAACGGCTGCGGGAGGGCGAGTTCGACCTGGTCGTACTCGATCTCATGCTGCCGGGGTTCGACGGCTTCGAGGTGATGCGGCGCGCCTTCGACCGGCGGCCCGACCAGCGGATCCTCGTCCTGTCCGCCGTGATGGACGTCGCCACCCGGGTCCGCTGCCTCCGGCTCGGGGCCGTCGACTTCCTCGGCAAGCCCTTCGCGACCGCCGAGTTGGTGGAACGCGTCCGGACCAGGCTCCGCGCGCCCTCCACCGGAGCGTCCCAGCGGTGGCTCCGGGTCGGGGCGGCCACCCTCGACCTGGAACGGCAGGCGCTCGGCCTCGCCGGAAAGCAAGTTCCCCTGTCGCACCGCGAGTTCATGCTGATCGGCCACCTGATGCGGCGGGCCGGGGAGGTGTGCAGCCGGCGTGAGCTCCTGGCGAGCGTCTGGGGCCACACCGACGACCTCGGGAGCAACGTGGTCGACGCGACGGTCCGCCGGATCCGCGGCAAGGTGCCCAGGCCGGTCATCGAGACGGTGCGCAACGTCGGGTACGCCTTCAGTGCCGGCTGAGCCCGGGCGCGGGCGGCGGGGGCGGCTCGGGTGGGGGCGGCGGGGGCGGCACGGGCACGGGCGGCTGCTCTTCACCGGCTGGGTCCTGTTCGCCGGGGTGAGCCAGCTGCTGCTGTTCGTCGAACCCGCCCTGGAGACCCTCTCGTTCCACCTGGTGTGGATCAGCATGTCCGTCGTCTACGGCCTGCAGAACTGGTCGGCCCGGCGCACCTCGGCCGTGCTGATCGCGGTCACCCTGGTGACCGGTGTCACGCTGGGCCGGTTCGTCGCCGAGGGCCACGCCGAGTGGGACGAACTCGCCGAGATCCCACTGATGGCGCTGGTCTTCCTCAGCATGGTCTGGCACGTCCGCCGGCGGGCCGCCGCCCTCGCGCAGACCCGGAGCCTGGCCGAGCGCGAGCGCCGCGCGCAGGAGGTCAAGGAGCTGTTCGTCCGCAACTGCTCGCACGAGATGCGCACACCGATCACGGTGGCCCGCTGCTACGCGGAGATGGTCCGGGGCGAACTGCCGACCCAGGAGAGCAGGGACGACCTCGACGTCGTGGTGGACGAGCTGGACAAACTCGGCCGACTCGCCGGGCGGCTGCTCGTCCTGGCCGACGCCTACGAGCCCGCCACCTTCGAGTGGGCCCCGGTCGACCTCGGCTCCCTGCTGCGCCGGACCGCCCAGCGGTGGCGCCCGGCCTCGGACCGCGACTGGCTCCTGGACGCACCGCCCGCCGTCCTGGTCGAGGGTGACGAGTCCCGGCTCGAAGCGGCCCTCGACGCGCTGGTGGAGAACGCCGTGAAGTTCACCGTGGACGGGGACACCATCGCACTGCGCTGCCGCGCGACCCGCGACGGCGCCGTGGTCGAGGTGGCGGACACCGGCATCGGCTTCGCCCGGTCACGGGCCGACGACGACGGCGACCGGCCCCGGTCGTCGGGCCGGCCCGGCACCGGGCTCGGCCTGGCCATCGCGCGCGCCGTCCTCGACGGCCACGGCGGCGCCCTCACCGTGGTCTCCGAACCGCCGGGCGGCTCGCTGCTGCGGATGACGCTGCCGCCACGCCCCCCGGCGCACCGACAGGTGCCGGGGCCGTCGGCGCCGCACGCGGACCAGGTCGAGCCGCCCCGAGGCGGAGAGCTCAGGCCAGGCCGGCCAGGGCGATGGCCTCGGCCAGACGGTGCTCGGACCGCTTGCGCGCCCGCTCGGCGCCCTCCCGACGGATCCGGGTGAGTTCGGACCTGTCCTCCAGGAGCGCGAGCGCGCGCTCGCGGACCGGGCCGAGGGTGTCGATGACGGCCGTGCCCACCGCCTCCTTCAGGTCCCGGTAGCCGCCGATCCCCTGGGCCGCGTCCTCCGGCGTCGTCCCCCGGCACGCGGCCAGGATGTCGAGCAGGTTGGCGACGCCCGGCTGTTCGACGGCGTCGTAGCGCACCTCGTTGCGGCCGTCGGTCACCGCGCGCGCGAACTTGCGGCGGATCACCTCGGGTTCGTCCAGGACGAACACGATGCCGTGCGCCTCGGAGCCCGACTTGGACATCTTCCGCGACGGGTCGCTCAAGTCCCGTACCCGTGCCCCGGCTTCGGGGAGCACCGCTTCGGGAACCACGAACACCTCGCCGTAGTCGGTGTTGAAGCGGCGGGCCAGCGTGCGGGCCAGTTCGACGTGCTGGATCTGGCGGCGCACCGGGGCCGCGGGCTCAGCCGCCGAGCCGCGCCTCCAGGCGGGCCTTGGTGAGCTGGAGCCAGGCGATGTACGACGCCCCGAAGGCGTAGCCGTGCTCGTGGGCCATGGTGTGGACCTCGCGGGCCCAGTCGGCGTCGAGTTCGGGGATCTGCGGGTCGTACGCGCCGGGCAGCGGCATGGCGGCCGAGCCCTCGTGCTGCTCGAGCCGGTACGCCAGCTCGGCGTTGACGACGTCCAGGGCGATGTCGGGGCCGAGCTGCCCGGCGAAGAAGAAGCGCAGGGTGAAGTCGGGGTCCTTGGCCCGCGGTGCCGGTTCGAAGGGGGACCGCGCCCACTCCAGGAAGGCCGCGCGGCCGTCCTCCGTCAGCCGGTACACCTTGGCGTCCGGCCGGCCCTCGCGCCGGTCGACCTCGAAGGCCACCCAGCCGCGCTCCACCAGCGTGGCCAGCCGCCGGTAGATGTGCGGGAGCTGCACCCGGTAGCCGGTGTACCGGCCCGGTCCGTCCATCCAGCGGCGCAGGTCGTAGCCGGAGAGGCGGCGCAGGGTCAGCGCCCCGAGGATCACATGGTCGAGCTGCATGGGTGGCACCTATGTTTCCGGGAACTCATGGGCGACAGGTCTGCCCGCTGCCGGAGGGATGCCGGGACCCTCCCCGCGGGTCTTCACGCGTCCGCGGCCAGCCGGAAGCCGGCGTGCCCGCTGGAGCTGTCCGGGCTGTTCGCCGTGCGGGCGGCCACCCGGTAGCGGTTGCAGTAGGACTTGTGGCACATGTGGGAGCCGCCGCGGATGACCTTGTCGGTCCCGCCGGCCGGGCCGGCGGGGTTGACCAGCGGGCGCTCGGCCGGGTGGTCGGTGGTCCACCAGTCGGCGCACCACTCCCAGACGTTGCCGGACACGTTGTACAGCCCGAAGCCGTTGGGCTCGAAGGCGTCGACGGGGGCGGTGCCGCGGAAGCCGTCGGCCGCGGTGTTCCTGGCGGGGAAGGTGCCGCGCCAGATGTTGCAGCGGTGCTCCCCCGCCGGGTCCAGCTCGTCGCCCCAGGGGTAGCGGACCTGCTCCAGGCCGCCGCGCGCGGCGTACTCCCACTCCGCCTCGGTGGGCAGCCGCTTGCCCGCCCAGGACGCGTACGCCGCCGCGTCGTTCCAGGACATGTGGACCACCGGGTGGTCGCCCCGCTCCCCGACCTCGCTGCCCGGGCCCTCGGGGCGGTTCCACGCGGCGCCCCGCACCCCGCACCACCAGGGCGTGCGCTCGGGGCGCGGGGCGCCGCGGCGCAGCGCGGCGGGCAGGAAGGAGGCGAAGACGTAGGACCAGCCGATGCGTTCGGCGTCGGTGCGGTAGCCGGTGTCGGCGACGAACGCGGCGAACCGGTCGTTGGTGACGGCACGGGAGTCGATCCGGAACGGGTCCAGCCGCACCGGGCGCACCGGGCCCTCCCCGTCGCCGGGGAACCCCTCGGCGTCGTCGGTGCCCATCAGGAACTCGCCGCCGGGCAGCAGCACCATCGCGTCGTCCTCGGCGGCGGGCCGGCGCGGCGACGGGAGCGGCAGCGCGACCGCGGCCGTCGTCCCTCCCCCGGACGGCATGCAGCAGCGAGCGGGCGCGGTGGGGTCGGTCATGCTCGGGGTCCTCCCGTGCCGGCCGGGGCCTATCGCCTCCGGAACTCGTGTTCTAACGTACATAGCCCCACGACCCCCGGCCAAGGGAAGGCGCCCCATGGACACCGATGTCATCGTCGTCGGAGCCGGTCTCGCCGGCCTCGTCGCCGCACACGAACTGACCTCCCGGGGACGCCGGGTGGCCCTCGTCGACCAGGAGAGCCCCGCCAACCTGGGCGGCCAGGCGTTCTGGTCGTTCGGCGGACTGTTCCTCGTCGACTCGCCCGAGCAGCGCCGGCTGGGCGTCAGGGACTCCGTCGAGCTGGCCTGGAACGACTGGCGCGGCAGCGCGGGGTTCGACCGGCTCGACGACGAGGACTCCTGGGCGGAGCGCTGGGCCCGGGCCTACGTCGACTTCGCGGCCGGCGAGAAGCGCGGCTGGCTCGCCGGTCACGGCGTCACCTTCCTGCCGACGGTGGGCTGGGCCGAGCGCGGCGGCCTGCGTTCGGATGGGCACGGCAACTCCGTGCCCCGCTTCCACGTGGCCTGGGGCACCGGGCCCGGCGTCCTGCACCCCTTCGTCCGCAGCGCCCACCGGGCCGCCGCGGCCGGCCGGCTCACCTTCCACCACCGCCACCGGGTGGACGAACTGCTCGTCGACGGCGGGACGGTCCGGGGTGTCCGCGGCGCGCTGCTGGCCGTCGACGACGCCCCGCGCGGCGCCGCCACCAACCGCGACGTCACCGGCGAGTTCGAACTCGCCGCCCAGGCCGTCATCGTCACCACCGGCGGCATCGGCGCCAACCACGACCTGGTACGGCGCCACTGGCCCCGCCGGCTGGGCAGTCCGCCCGCGCACATGGTCACCGGCGTCCCGGCCTACGTGGACGGCCGGATGCTCGACATCAGCGCGGACGCGGGCGCCCGGCTGGTGAACCGCGACCGCATGTGGCACTACACCGAGGGCCTGCACAACTGGGACCCGATCTGGCCCGGCCACGGCATCCGGGTGCTGCCCGGCCCGTCCCCGCTGTGGTTCGACGCCCTGGGCCGGCGCCTGCCGGACCCGTGCCTGCCCGGCTATGACACCCTGGCCACCCTGCGCCATCTGCGCACCACCGAGGACATAGCCGGGTACGACCACTCCTGGTTCGTCCTCACCCAGAAGATCATCGAGAAGGAGTTCGCGCTCTCCGGCTCCGAGCAGAACCCCGACATCACCGGCAAGGACCGCGCCGCCGTCCTGCGCAGCCGTCTGGTCGGCAGCGGCGCGCCGGCGCCGGTCGAGGCCTTCAAGCGCAACGGTGAGGACTTCGTCGTCGCCCGCACCCTCGACGACCTCGTCGCCGGAATGAACCGGCTGACCGCCGAACCGCTGCTCGACCCGGTGGCCCTCCGCCGCCAGATCGAGGCCCGCGACCTGCAGACCGCCAACCCCTTCAGCAAGGACTCCCAGATCCAGGGCATCCGCAACGCCCGCCGCTACCTGGGCGACCGACTCGGCCGCGCCGCCGCGCCGCACCGCTTCCTCGACCCCGCCCACGGTCCGCTCATCGGTGTGAAGCTCCACGTCCTCACCCGCAAGACGCTCGGCGGCATCCAGACCGACCTGGACTCCCGCGCCCTCGGCCGGGACGGCAACCCCGTCGAGGGCCTCTACGCGGCCGGCGAGGTCGCGGGCTTCGGCGGCGGCGGGGTGCACGGCTACAACGCCCTCGAAGGCACCTTCCTCGGCGGCTGCCTCTTCAGCGGGCGCCAGGCCGGTCGCGCCGCCGCCCGGCAGGTGGGCTGAACGGCTGAACCCGCGCTGAACGGCTGAACGGCCGGGCGTCCGGCCGCCGACCACGAACCGCCACGAACCGCTATGAACCGCTCCGGCCGTCGCCCGCGGGCGGCGGCCAGCCGTCGGCGGCGAGCCTGCGGGACACCGTGTCGAGGTCCGTGCCCAGCTGCTGGGCGGCCCGGACGAGCAGATTCAGCGCGGCGTGCGGGGGGACGCCGAAGCGCTCCGCGGTGATGCCGATGGCCAGCCCGGTGGCGTGCCGGCGGTCGAGCAGGTCGGCCACCGCCCTGGCCAGCGCGAAGCGGTCCAACGCGGCCGAGGCCTGGAGGGCGAGCGCCTCGACCAGCCCGAGGGCCGGGGTGCCCGGCTCCACCGGGGTCCGCAGGTACGCGCTGAAGGCCGTGCAGCCGTGCGGGTGGGTCCGCAGGTGCGCGCTGGCCACGGCCCGCACGCCGCAGCGCCGGGCCCGGTCGGCGAACCGGCCGGGGCGCCCCGGGTCCAGCCGGACCACGACCTGCCCCTCGCCCTGGCGGCGCACCCTGGGCAGCGGGCCCGTCCCCGCCTCGCCCTGCGCGCGTTCCAGGGCCAGCAGGTACGAGGAGCTGGCCGCGAAGGTCTCCACCGAGCCGTCGTCGTGCCAGGTGCTCACGGCGGCGCCCACGCAGTCGGGGACCGCGACCCTGGTCAGCTGCACCACGTCGTGCAGCGTCGGGGTGGAGCCGGACCGGTGCTCCCGGGCCGCGAGTTCGCCCAGCTCGGTCAGCAGCGCCGCGTGGGCCCGTTCGGCGGACGGGCTTCCGTCCGCCGGCCCACCGGGACCCGCCGGCCCGTGG
This sequence comes from Kitasatospora sp. NPDC056651, assembly GCF_042792155.1. NCBI lineage: Bacteria > Bacillati > Actinomycetota > Actinomycetes > Kitasatosporales > Streptomycetaceae > Kitasatospora > Kitasatospora sp. NPDC056651. The sequence continues at coordinate 15,859 of NZ_JBHTWX010000111.1, forward strand.
CGCTCCAGCAGCGTCCGGGCCCGGGCGACCGCGCGGACCGCGTCGGCCTCCCCGGTGTAGATCCCGATCGTGTAGCAGACGTCGCGCAGCCGCTGCCGGGCCTCCGGCGAGCGGGACGGGGACAGCGCCTCGTACTCCGCGACGAGTCGGCCGAGGGCCGCGACATCCACCATGGGCATGATGACCTCCGGGTTTTCCGGACAGTATGCGTCCGATCACCCGTGGGCACCGCACCTCCGGGCCGGGGAAGCGGCGAGGACACCGCCGGCCCGGCCGGGGCCGGCGGCCGTCCGGTCGTGGTGCGGGCGTACGGCCGGTCGGAGGCCTTCGGGGACACGGCGCTCCTCCTCCGGTCCGCCACGCCGACGGGCCCCCGCCGCGGTCCTCCCTCGCGCGACCGTCGGCCGCGGGGGCCGGAAGCGTCCCACCGGGGCGGGACGGTCAGCCGGGGCGGGACGGTCAGCCGGCCGCCACCGGTCCGTCGGCCCAGCCGGAGGCGTCCCGGTCCTCCAGGCGCTCGCGCAGCCAGGCGAGGGTGGCGCTGAGCAGCCGGGAGACGTGCATCTGGGAGACGCCGATGCGTTCGGCGATCCGGGACTGGGTGCAGCCGTCCCAGAACCGCAGTTTGAGGACGGTCTGCTCGCGCTCGGGCAGTTGGGCCAGCAGCGGGCGCACGGCCGTGCGGAAGTCGGCGAGGTCGATGCCCGGGTCGCAGCCGCCGAGGCGGTCGAGCAGGGCGCTGCCGCTCTCGTCGGCGTCCTGGTCGCGCAGCGCGTCCAGGGAGTTGGGGCGGTAGAGCCGGCCCGCCAGCAGGCCCTGGATGGCCTGCTCGACGGTGAGGTGCAGGTCCTCGGCGATCTCCTCGGGCTGGGGCAGCCGGCCGAGTTCCTGCTCCAGGCGGTCCGAGCCGCGGGCGACGGCCAGGTAGAGCTCCTGCATGCTGCGCGGGACCCGGACCGGCCAGGAGGTGTCGCGGAAGAACCGCTTGATCTCCCCGGTGATGGTCGGGATCGCGTAGGTGACGAACTCGACGCCGCGCCGCGGGTCGTAGCCGTCGACGGCCTTGATCAGGCCGATCGTGCCGACCTGGAGGATGTCCTCCATGTCCTCCGCGCGGTGGCGGAAGCGGGCGGCGATGAAGCGCACCAGCGGCATGTTGAGCTCGATGATCGTGCCGCGCACGTAGCTGTAGGCGTGGGTCTCCCGGGCCAGCCCGGCCAGCCGGTCGAACAGCGCGTCGCTCAGTTGCCGGGCCTCGGACTTCCCCATGGCCCGCAGTTCGGCCGCCGTGGGCCTGGGGGGCAGGTCGGTCGGCAGGGCGGTGTCGCGGCGGACGGTTTCCGGACGGATGGGCACTGGACTTCTCCTGGGCATGGGGGTGTACGCCCTGGACCCGTGCGAGCAGGAGCCCGCGCGTCGGGGGTTTCCTCCCGAGGGCCTGTGCCCGGTTTCTTCGAGCGCGGTCCCGGTGGCACCCGGCGGGGTGCCGGAGCGGCCGGACGACTCCCGGCCGCCGCATGGGTTGTTCTACCCGGCACCCGGCGTCGAACTCATGTTTCATCCGTTTTCTACGACTTTGCCCGGATTCCACGCACCCGGGGCCGGAGCGCTCGGGGCCGGGATGCTCGGGGCCGGAGCACCCGGGGCCGGGATGCTCGGGGCCGGGATGCGCGGCGAGGACGGCGACGCGGCGGCGAGGCCACGGCGATCACCACGGCGGCACCGCACACCCAGCGTGACGACCTCGACGACCTCGACGACCGCGACGGCCTCGACGGCCTCCCCACCGCCTCGCGCCGACTGGGTCTCACGACCCCGGATTGGGGCCCTCCGACCCTGACGCACCGTCAACGTCCGCCCCATCCTGGACTCCCCGGGCCCCTTCCGCGCGCCCCGGCCGAACGACACCCCCAGTCCCCGGAGGACCCGCATGTTCTGCTTCCAGTGCGAACAGACCGACCGCACCGGCGCCACCCCCGGCTGCGCCGGTCCGATCGGCAACTGCGGCAAGGATTCCCCCACGTCGGACCTCCAGGACCTGCTGATCCACGCGGTCAAGGGCATCTCCCAGTACGCCGCCAAGGCCCGCGCGCTCGGCGACCCGGACGACGAGGCGGCCGCCTTCGTCCTCTACGCCGCCTTCACCACGCTCACCAACGTCAACTTCAACCCCACCCGCTTCGCCGCGCTGATCCAGCTGGCCATGGGCGTCCGCAACCGCGCCCGGGACCGCTACGAGCGGGCCGCGCGCGCCGCCGGACAGGAGCCGGAGGCCCTCACCGGCCCGGCCGTCTGGACGCCCGGCGCGAGCCCCGCCGCGCTCGTCGGCCAGGCACCGGGCGTCCGGGTGGACATCGGACTCCCCCTGGTGGGCCCGGAGGTGGTCGGGCTCCGCTCGCTCCACCTCTACGCGCTCAAGGGCATCTGCGCGTACGCCCACCACGCCGACGTGCTCGGCCGCCGCAGCGCCGAGGTGCTCGGCGGCGTCGAGGACGCCTTCGCCTACCTGGCCGGAGATCCGACCGACCCGGCCGAACTTCTGGAACGCGCCGTCGGCCTCGGACGGCTGAACCTCGCGGTGATCGAACTGCTCGACGCCGCCAACACCGGCACCTACGGCGCCCAGCAGCCCACCGCCGTGCGCACCACCCCGGTCGCGGGCAAGGCGATCCTGGTCAGCGGCCACGACCTGCGGGACCTGGAGGCCCTGCTGGTCCAGACCCGGGACCAGGGCATCAACGTCTACACCCACGGCGAGATGCTCCCCGCCCACGCCTATCCGCTGCTCAAGGCCCACCCGCACCTGGCCGGCAACTACGGCGGCGCCTGGCAGGACCAGCAGCGGGAGTTCGCGGCCTTCCCCGGCCCGATCCTGATGACCTCCAACTGCGTCATCGAGCCGCACGTCAGTTACCGCCGCCGGATCTTCACCGCCGGGCCGGTCGGCTGGCCCGGTGTCCGGCACCTGGCCGACCACGACTTCCGCCCGCTGATCCAGGCCGCCCACGCCCTGCCCGGCTTCCCGGAGACCGCCGCCGAGGAGGAGGCCGTCACCGTCGGCTTCGGCCGCGACGCGGTGCTCGCCGTCGCCGACCAGGTGGTCGGCGCGGTCCAGCAGGGCGCCATCCGGCACTTCTTCCTGATCGGCGGCTGCGACGGGCCCACCCCCGGGCGCGACTACTACACCGACTTCGCCCTCGGCGCGCCCCGGGACAGCGTGGTGCTCACCCTCGGCTGCGCCAAGTACCGCTTCAACCGGCACGACTTCGGAGAGATCGCCGGCCTCCCCCGGCTGCTGGACCTCGGCCAGTGCAACGACACCTACTCCGCCATCCGGATCGCCGTCGCGCTGGCCGACGCCTTCGAGTGCGAGGTCAACGACCTGCCGCTCACCCTGGCGCTGTCCTGGACGGAGCAGAAGGCCGTCGCGGTGCTGCTCACCCTGCTGGCGCTGGGCATCCGCGACATCCACCTCGGTCCCTCGCTGCCCGGCTTCCTCACCCCCGCCCTGGTCGACGGGCTGGTGAAGCGCTTCGACCTGAAGCTGATCGGCGACCCGGCGGCCGACCTGGCCGCGGCGCTCGAACGGTCGGCCTCGTGAACCCGGAGGACACCCCGAGCACGGCCGGCCCGCACCCCGCCCCGGAAGACACCCCGAACGCGGCCGGCCCGCACCCGGTCGCCCTCACCACCGGCGACGGCGGCCGCCTGGAGTTCGACTGCGCCCCGGGGCTCAGCGTGCTGGAGGCCGCCGCGGCGGCCGGCGCCGCCCTGCCCGCCTCCTGCCGCCAGGGCAGCTGCGGCTCCTGCCACGCCTCCGTCACCGGCGGAGCGTACGAACTCGGCCCGCACAGCGAGCAGGCCCTGCCGCCGCGCGAGCGCGAGCACGGCGGGTGCTGCTCTGCCGCACCTTCCCCCGCGGGCCGCTGACGGCCGCGCTGCCGTACGAGCAGTCCCGCATCCTGTACGGCGGCGTCCCGGTCCGTGAGGCCACCGTCACCGCGGTGGAGCCGCTCACGCCGGAGACCGTACGGCTGGAGCTGCGTCTCGACGACCCGGACTGCCAGTTCGACCCGGGCCAGTTCATGGAGCTGCGGCTGCCCGGCAGCGAGGTGAAGCGCGCGTACTCCCTCGCCAACACCGGGAACTGGGAGGGCCGGCTGGAGTTCTACGTCCGGCTGCGGGAGGGCGGGCACTTCTCCTCGTACCTCGCCCACCGGGCCCGCCCGGGCGACCGGCTCACCGTGCACGGTCCGCAGGGCGCCTTCGGCCTGCACGAGACCGGCCTGCGCCCGCGCTGGTTCGTGGCCGGCGGCACCGGCCTGGCCCCGCTGCTCGCGATGGCCCGCCGGATGGCCGAGTGGCAGGAGCCGCAGCCCGCCCGGCTGGTCCTCGGCGTCGACGAGCCGCAGGACGTCTTCGGCCTGGACGAACTCGCCGCGGTGGCCTCCGAGTTGCCCGGCTTCCGGTACGAGGTCTGCGTCCGGAAGCCCGGCCCCGGCTGGTCCGGCCCGACCGGCACCCCGGCGGACCAGCTGGCCGGCGCCCTGCCCGAACTCGCGGACACCGCACCGGACCTGTACGTCTGCGGACCGCCGCCCATGGTCGACGCGGTCCTCCACGCCGCCACCACGGCCGGAGTCCCGCCCGAGCGGATCCACCGGGAGCGCTTCCTCGCGACATGAGCGCCGCCGGCCGCCACAGGCCGCCGTGTGCCGCCGCAGGCCGTCCTGGGCAGCCCTGGGCTTTTCTTGGCCGCCGCCGAACACCTCGGCGGCGGCCCGCGGCTGTGCCCGGCCGGATCCACTCGCTCCCCGACTCAACGACAGCACACCGGACTTGACCGCCCTTCGCTTCCCCTAGGTCCCGATTCATCCGCCTCGCGGGGACCTTGGTGGCCGACGAAGCCCCTCCCGGCTCCCTCGCGGCCCGCGCTACTCCGCGCTTCCGCCGTCGGCGGCCACCGCGTCGTACTCGGCGAGGGTCTCGCGGGTGAAGCCGAAGAAGTACGTGGCCAGGAAGCCCGCCAGGTAACCCGTCAGCAGGCCTCCGCCGTAGACGGCGGCGCTCGCGAGCAGCCCGTGCGGGCCGGCCAGCAGCGGGAAGAGGGCCCAGCCGGAGGGTCCGATGGCGGTGGAGCCGACCGCGTTGCCGAGCTGGCCGGCGACCCCGATGAAGGCGCCCCCGGCGGCGCCGCCGACGCAGGCCGTGACGAAGGGGCGCCCCAGCGGCAGGGTGACGCCGTACACCAGGGGCTCGCCGACGCCGAGCAGTCCGGCCGGGAGGGCGGAGCGGATGGTGGCCCGGATCGAGGCGTTGTGACGCAGTCGCAGGTAGACGGCCACCGCGCAGCCGACCTGGCCGGCCCCGGCCATGGCGAGGATCGGCAGCAGGACGGTGGAGCCCTGCTGCTGGATCAGGGTGGTGTGGATCGGGATCAGCGCCTGGTGGAGCCCGAGCATGACCAGCGGGAGGAAGAGGCCGCCGAGCACCAGCCCGGCGAGCAGGCCGCCGTGGGCGAGCAACCAGGTGGCGGCGTGGCCGATGGCGGTGGAGACCTCCCCGGCGACGAACATCAGGCCGAACAGGGCGGCCAGCCCGCCGAGCAGGACGGTGACCGTGGGGGTGACCAGGACGTCCAGGGCATCGGGCACCAGCCGCCGGGTCCAGCGTTCCAGGTGGACGGCCAGCAGCGCGGCACCGAGCGCCCCGATGACGCCGCCCTGTCCGGGGGTGAGGTGGTGGCCGAAGGCCTCGACCTTGGCGACCCCCGCGTAGACGATCACGCTGGCCACGGCCCCGCCGAGGACGGGTGTGCCGCCGAACTCCTTGGCCGTGTTGTAGCCGACGAAGACGGCGAGCAGGGACATGAATCCCGAGGAGACCGGTCCGAGGGCGGTGACCAGCGCCGGCGCCCAGCCGAGGTTGGCGAGGGCGCCGGCGAGGCCGGCCACGATCCCGCACCCGATCAGGGCGGGGATCAGCGGGACGAAGACATTGGCGATCCGGCGCAGCGCCAGCTTCACGGGGGTGGCGTTGCGTGCCCGGGCCCGCGCCCGGATGCGTTCGCCGCGCCCGGAGAGTTCCTCCGCGGTGGGGGCGCTCCCGGCCTCGCCCGGTGCCCCGCCACCGCCACCGCCACCGGCCCCGGCCCCAGCCCCGCCACCGCCGCGGCTGCCGACACCCGCCCCGTCCAGGAGCCGCCGCAGCTGCGCGGTGACCCCGGCGACGGCGGCGGGGCCGAGGACGATCTGGTAGGTGTCGTCCTCGACCGCGCCCAGGACCGCCGGCAGTGCCCGCAGCGCCTCGGTGTCGACCAGGGCGCGGTCCGCCAGGCCCAGCCGCAGCCGGGTCATGCAGTGGGCGACCGAGCGGATGTTGGCGGCGCCACCGACCAGCGGGAGGATCGCCTCGGCCACGGCGCGGTTCTTCTCGTCCGACATGACCGGTGACGTACCCGGGTGCTCCCGGGGCTCAACCGCCTTCGCTCGTCGCGGTACCGAGCGGGGCCGTCGCCACCGGGGTGCCGGGGCCGCCGTCCACCCGGCCCGGGAGCGGGTCGTCCTCGGAGAGCCCGGTGCGCACCCGGCGCACGTAGCGGTCGATCAGGTGGCGCAGCACGCTGACGGTGGCGGTGACGTCCGGTTCCGGGACGCCGTCCAGCACGTTGGTCAGACTGGCGAGGTTGGCCTGTTTCAGCCGGTCGAGCAGTGCCCGCCCGTCGGCCGTGATCGCGACCCGGCGGGCCCGTCGGTCCTGGGTGTCCTGGGCGCGCTCCACCAGCCGCTGGCCCTGGAGGCGGTCGATCTGCCGGGTCACGTGGGAGGACTTGACCATCAGCCGGGCGGCGAGGTCGCTCACCCGGCTGGGTCCTTCGGTCTCGACGAGCGCGCGCAGCAGGTAGACGTCCGAGCGGGCGGCCGTGATGCCGGCCGACGCCATCCGGCGCTCGTGCTCCTGTGAGCGTGTCAGCAGGTAGGCGAGGGTGGCCAGGACGTCCTCCAGTCCGTCCAGGTCCCCCGGTGCGGAGGCGGTGGTGCGGTCGTCTTCGGCATCTTCTTCGTCCGACATGGGGGAACTGTAGCGATCCGCCACGGCCGTGACAGCAACGGGGAGTCACGAAGCGATTTCGGACAGATTCGGCCGACGCCCCGCACGCCCTTCCGCCACCACGGAACGCGAGTTAGCGTGACGGTCAGTTAGTTGCTTTGGGCACGTAAATACGATCGCCCAACTCCCGGAAGGGGATCCACCGATGGCCACCGCCGAGAAGACCCCGCGCTTCACCCACCCCGCCGCCCGCGGCACCTGCCCGTTCGCCCCACCGGCCGCCTACGAGCAGGCCCGGCAGGAGGAGCCGATCAGCCGCGTCTCGCTGTGGGACGGCTCCACCAGCTGGCTGGCCACCCGCCACGAGGACATCAAGGCGGTGCTCTCCGACGCCCGCTTCAGCTCCGACTCCGCCCGGCCCGGCTTCCCCTTCGTCAGCGCGGGCGCCCGGCAGCTGAACACCGGCCGGCCCACCATCATCCGGATGGACGACCCCGAGCACTCCCACTACCGCCGGATGCTCACCGGCGAATTCATGGTCAAGAACGTCGAGGCGCTGCGCCCGCAGATCCAGCGGATCGCCGACGACCTGCTGGACCGGATGACCGACGGACGCTCCGAGGCCGACCTGGTCCACGACTTCGCCCTGCCGCTGCCGTCCCTGGTCATCTGCCTGCTGCTCGGCGTCCCCTACCAGGACCACGAGTTCTTCCAGGACTGCAGCCGCGTCCTGCTGCGCCGCGCCTCCACGGCCGAGGAGGTCTCCGCCGCCCAGGCCCAGCTGGTCGACTACCTGGTCCGGCTCACCGAGTCCAAGCGCACCCGGCCCGACGACGGCATCCTCAGCCGCCTGGTGGAGCGCGGCGAGCTGAGCACCGAGGAGATCGGCGGGATGGGGCGGCTGCTGCTGGTGGCCGGGCACGAGACCACGGCGAACATGACCGCGCTCTCCGTCCTCGCCCTGCTGCGCAACCCCGACCAGCTCGCCCACCTGCGCGAGCACCCCGAAGCCGTGCCCGGCGCGGTCGAGGAGCTGCTGCGCTACCTGACCATCGTGCACTCCGGCCTGACCCGGGTCGCCACCGAGGACGTCGACCTGGCCGGCGAGCGGATCCGGGCGGGCGAGGGCGTCATCTGCATGGTCAACACCGCCAACCGGGACGAGCGGGAGTTCCCCGGGGGAGACGAGCTCGACCTGACCCGCGACGCCCGCCGCCACCTGGCCTTCGGCTTCGGCCCCCACCAGTGCCTGGGGCAGCCGCTCGCCCGGCTGGAGCTCCAGATCGCCCTCGCCACCATCCTGCGGCGGCTGCCCGGACTGCGCCTGGCGGCGCCGTTCGAGGAGATCCGCTTCCGCGGCGAGATGCTCGTCTACGGCGTCCACGGGCTGCCGGTCGCCTGGTGACCGCGCTCCAGCGCGCCTGACCCCACCAAACCCACAGCCCTGCCGCAGAGTTGACACCGTCCAGGGCCGCCCTGAAGGGAACACCATGCTCGTCCGGATCGACCAGGAGAAGTGCTGCGGCGCCGGCCACTGCGTGCTCGCCGCCCCCGAGGTCTTCGACCAGCGCGACGAGGACGGCATCGTCGTGCTCCTCGACGCCGAACCGCCCGCCGGACTCCACCAGGCCGTCCGCGACGCCGCCGCCGTCTGCCCGGCCTCGGCGATCCTGCTGGAGCAGGCGTGACCGCTCCGCGGGACGTGGCCGTGGTCGGCGCCGGCGCGGCCGGACTGCACGCCGCCGAGGCGCTGCGCCGCGCCGGCTACGACGGCCGGCTCAGCCTGATCGGGGCCGAGCCGGAGCCGCCGTACGACCGGCCGCCGTTGTCGAAACAGCTGCTCGGCGGCGAGTGGCGGCCCCACCGACTGGCCCTGCGCGGCCCCGAGGCGCTGGCGGAGCTCCGGCTCGACCTGCGCCTCGGGGTCCGGGCCGAACGCCTGGACCGCCGGGAGCGGACCGTGGAGCTCTCCGACGGCGGGCGGGTGCGCTGCGACGCCGTCATCGTGGCCACCGGCGTCCGCCCGCGCCGGCTCCCCGGCGCCGAGGCGCCGGTACCCGGGGCGCACGTGCTGCGCACCCTCGCCGACGCCCTCGCCCTGCGCGGGGAACTGCGCTCCGGCGTACGGCTGTTGGTGGTCGGCGGCGGGCTCCTCGGCGCCGAGGCGGCGGCCACCGCCGTCGGGCTGGGCGCCGAGGTGGCCTGGCTGACCTCCACCGCCACACCGCTGGCCGCCGTCCTGGGCACCGAGACGGCCGCGCTGCTGACCGGTCTGCACCGCGCACACGGGGTGCGGCTCCACCGGGGCACGGCCGCGGCGCTGCTCGAACGCCGCGGCCGGGCCGCCGGCGTGCGACTGGCCGACGGCTCCGAACTGACGGCCGACGCCGTGCTGATGGCCGTCGGGTCCGAGCCGGCCACCGAGTGGCTGGCCGGCAGCGGCGTCCCGCTGGACGACGGCGTGGTCTGCGACGCCTACTGCGCCGCCGGCCCCGGCGTCTGGGCCGCCGGTGACGCCGCCTCCTGGCCCGACCCGCGCACCGGCCGCCACCACCGACTCGAACAGCGCACCAACGCGACCGAACAGGCGATGCACGCCGCCCGGAACCTGCTGGCCGGCCCGGACGGCGCCCGGCAGGCCTACCGGCCGGTCCCGTACCTGTGGACCGACCAGTACGGGCTGCGTGTCCAGGCCTTCGGCCGCCCCGGCGACGCGGACCGCGTCGACGTGGTCGACGGCAGCCTGGAGGAGCACCGCTTCGCCGCCGCCTGCGTCCGTGACGGCCTGGTCACCGGAGCCGTGGGCATCGCCTCCGCCCGCGCGCTGCGCGACCTCCGCACCCGGGTCGCGGCCCACGCCCCGTGGCCCCCCGTCCCCGCCCGTCAGGCGGACGCGCAGGCCGCGCGGACCGTCGCCGACCTCGCGCACGACGCTTGACCGGAGCGTCTCTCTCCGCCTCTGGACGGTAACATAGCGGAGAGAACATCTCCGGTTCAGTGGGGCAACGGAAGGCGGTACACCGTGCGGGCGGACGCGGCACGCAGCAGGCGACGGATCCTCGACGCGGCCGGTGACGTCTTCCTGACGCACGGGCTCGACGCACCGCTGGACCTGATCGTGCGCCGGGCCGGAATCGGGCCCGGCACGCTCTACCGGCGCTACCCCGACCGGGAAGCGCTCGTCCGGGACCTCACCGGCGACCTGCTCACCCGCCTGGAGGGCGTCGCCGAAGCGGCCGCCGCGGCGGACGACGACGCCTTCGCCGCCTTGCGCCGGTTCGTCCACGCGGCGGCGGACCTGCGGATGGGCGCGGTCATCCTCGTCCTGCTCGAAGGCCTCGTGGTCGACGAGGACCTCGTCCGCATCCGCACCAGGACGGCGAACACCGTCCAGGCCCTGATCGACGCCGCACACCGCTCGGGCCGGCTCCGCCACGACGTGGGCATGGGCGACCTCGTCCTGCTCTCGATCCGCCTCTCCCGTCCCCTGCCCGGCGGCCTGGCCCGCCTCGACGCCGACGGCGACCTCCTGCACCGCCATCTCGACCTGGCCCTCGACGGCCTCGACACGGCAGCGGCGCCCGCATCCGCGGCAGCCCCGGCAGCGGGTGCCCCCCTGGGCTTCGCCGACCTCGTCGCCGCCGCCGACCGCCCCGCCGTCACCGAGCGCCCCGCCTCCACCGACCGGAGGCCCGCCGGCGGGTAGCCGAGGCTTTCCGGCGCCCCACGACCCACGACCCACGACAACGGGCAGGGCCTCCTGGTCCCCCGGGCGGGATTCGAACCCACCCGGGCCGCCAAGAGGCCCTGCTGCACGTGCTCCGACTGCTCCGCGATCACCCGACCGAGACCCGGCCCGACCGGCGCACCTCGCGGAGGTGGCGGCGACGGCTTCCCGCCCTGAGAGGACGCACCCGTCAGGCGTCCACGGTCTGGTTCTCCCGCGGCGTGGCGGCCGTGACCTCCGGGGTCTTCGCCGGCCGGTCGGCGAGCTTGAGCCAGATCACTCCGGCGATGATGACGGCCAGCCACCCGGCCTGGACGGCGTTCAGGCTCTCGTCGAAGACGACGGGACCGAGCAGCGCCGCACCGACGGCCCCGATTCCGGCCCAGACGGCGTAGCCGATGCTGACCTCGATGGTCCGCAGCGCGGCGCTCAGCGCCCAGAGCGTCAGGAGGAAGAAGACGACGGCGACCAGTGACCACGTCAGGCGGGTGAAGCCGTGGCTTCCGCCGACCGCGAGCGCGTAGCCGATTTCGAAGCCGCCGGCGAGCAGGAGCATGATCCAGGAGTTGGCTGAGGTGCGGCCGGTGTCAGACATGGTGTGCGGGTCCTTTCGAAGGGGTGGGTCGGGGAAGGAGCGGGGAGGGAGCGGGATGCTCAGGCGGCGCCGCTGAGCTGGAGGCCGACGACGCCGGCGATGACGAGGGCGATGCCGACGGCCTTGCGCCAGTTCAGGCGCTGGCCGAAGAGCAGCGCGCCGAGGAGGGTGATGCCGACACCGGCGACGGAGGTCCAGATGGCGTAGCCGACACCGACGTTGAAGGTCAGGAGCGCCTTGCTGAGGAAGAAGGTCCCGAGGGCGCCGGTGATCAGGGTCACGGCGGTCCACTTACGGTTCTTGAAGCCTTCGGCCTTTCCTGCCGCGATCGCGACGGCGATCTCGAAGATGTCCGCGATCGCGAGGTAGAACCACTGCATGACATGTCCTTTTCGTTCGTTGAAGGGCAGCGCTAGGGGGGGGAGGCCCGCCGTGAATCCGCGGTACCGGAGGAGCGTGTGAGAGGAGTGGCGGCGTGCGGGCCCACCAGGACGCCGTGGGGCCGAGGGGACGCGGGCCGGGGGGACGCAGGCCGCCCGGCTCGCGATCGGCCACCGCTCGGGTCAGGTCAGCATCCGTCGATTCCGCAGGCGGCACCCTGGGTGACCGACTCGGCCTGGGCGTCGAGCACGGCCTTGCGGATCTGGGCGACGGAGGGGACGCCTTCGATGCGGTGGCGTCCACCGATGATGATCGTGGGAGCGACGGAAACGCGGTACGCCTCGGCGAGACGCAGCGCCTTCCGGTGGGCCTCGGTGTAGGTTCCGGAGGTCAGTGCCTCGGTGAACTCGGCACTGTCCAGGCCGAGTTCGGACGCGATGTCGGAGAGGACCGCCACCTGGCCGATGTCCCGGTTCTCCTGGAAGAAGGCCCGCAGGACCCGCGGGGTGTACTCGGTTCCCCTGCCGTGCTCGGCCGCGTACTGGTAGCCCTCGAAGGCCAGCCGGGTGTAGGGCTGCGGGGAGACGGTGGGCAGGGTGATGTCCACACCCATCCGCCGCGCCATCGGGTAGACCGACCGCGCCCAGATCGCCGGCAGGTACGGGTCCTCCGGCCGCAGTGTCGGGGTGGGGTGGGGCCGCAGCTCGAACGGCATCCACTCGATCTCGACGTCGAGGTCGCGGGTGGCCTCGTGCAGCGGGCCCTCGGCCAGCATGCAGAACGGACAGACGTAGTCCGACCAGACCTTGACGCCGACCTTCTCGATCGCCTCCTCGGTCATGACCGCCCCCGCTCGATGGCGAGGAACTCCTCGAACGGCGCGGTCCCCTCCGGGATCTGAAGCCATGTCACCTTGATCGGCCAGGTCTCCGGATCCTCGGCGAAGATCGAGTACGAGCTGGTGTAGTCGAAGCCGTAGCGGGCGGCCGTCTTGCGGTCGACCACGTTGACGATGTGGCCGACGTTGAAGTACAGCGAGGCCATGTAGCACAGGGCGCACGGCTCGCCGGAGGCGATCAGGGTGGACCCCGCGGTGGCGTGGAGTCCGTACTTGGCGGCGGCCTCCCGCAGTGCCGTCACCTCGGCGTGCGCGGTGGGGTCGTTGTCCTCGCGCACCCGGTTGACGCCGGTGCCGAGGATCCGGCCCGCGTTGACCACCACACCGGAGAACGGGATGCCGCCCCTGGCGACGTGCTCGCGGCTGATCCGCACCGCCTCGCGGGCGTACTCGGTCAGCTCGCTCTCTGAAAGATCGGAATAACGCATCGTCACTCCCCCGCTCAGACCGCGGCCGGGGTGCGGACGGTGGGCGCTGTGGCATCAGACATGAAGTCCCCCAGCAGTTGCTTGTATGTACATGCTTTCTTGGCCTGCAATCAGGCCGAAGCAGATAAGTAGAGCTTGCATGAACAAGCATCCTGCTGTCAATCGCTACCGCACAGGACTTCCATCGGCGCTGGCCATCGGGCACCCCGGACACGCAACCGCGCCTGTCGGCCGCCATGGTGACGGTCCGACAGGCGCGGGAACAGCGGGTCCGGCACGCGCCTCTCCCGCGTCCGGGGGGAGCGCTCGAACGGCAGGCTCAGACCGCGACGGGATAGCTCAGCTCGTCCTCCCCCGTCCACGGGACGCGAGGCACGAGCGTGGGCCTTGACGGGCCGTCACCCACCCTGCCGAGGCCGGGACGGCGGTCCTGCCGGTCGGGATCGGCCGCCAGGCGGCTGTAGGCGAAGGCGGCCGAGACCAGCGCCATGTGGTGGTGCCAGCCCGGGAACGAGCGCCCCTCGAAGTCCCGCAGGCCGAAGCCCCGTTGGAGCAGTCCGACGGTCCCACCGGTCGCCGGATGCCGTTCCGCGTACTCCAGGAGGTCGTCGACCGGCCGCCGCACCATGTTGGTGATCCACAGCCGCCCCGACTCCGTCGCACATCCGTCGGGTTGCGTGAACAGCCGGAACGGCTGGGGCCGTTGATCGGACGCGACGGCCCCCGGCACCTGCACCAGGCCGTCCCGGACGGACTCCCAGCCGGGCCTCGCGGTCAGGGGGCGGGCCGCGGGGCACCGTTCGCTCAGCACCCGCGCCATGGCGGCCGCCGGCCGCCGGGGACCGGAAGGGCCCCGTTCGAGCAGGGCCAGCGGAAAGCCGTCGGGAATCGCGACGACGAAGTCCAGCCGACGGTCGATCAGGCCGTCGACGAGCCGGCGCGCGTCCATGTAGCCGTCGAGGTCGGCGACCACCGGAACGGGCTCGCACTCCGAACGCCGCACCATCTGGTCGATCGAGTCGAGGAGCTGCCCCTCGGCCAGGGACGTGGCCGTCCTCGGGATGCGGGCCTGGTCGCGGAGTGGGCCCCGGGCCCAGGACTCGGGCAGGAAGAGGCACCAGCCCACGGGGAACTCGCCCTCCTCCGTCGACATGAAGATTCCCGTACCCATCTGGCAGTTGACGGTCCGTCCGGTCTGCGGAATGAATCGGCGGTGCACTCCGCACGTCTTCTCACCACGCTTGGGCAGGACGACGGGAGCGACCGTCCAGGCCCGGGGCCGGACGCGTTCCTCGACCCACTGGCGCAGCTGGTCACAGACCGGCTCCCACTCCCAGGGGCTCTCGTTGATGAACTGGTGCAGAGCCTGCGACGCCGTCGGGGAATCGCTGGCCACAGCGGCCAGCCGGCGGATCGACTTCTTGCCGGGCGTGCTGAGGAGGCCGTGTAGATACGCGTGCGCCCACCTGCGCTGGTCAGCTCTGCGTAAATGGCCGAAGAGCTGGTCCGTGAACTCGGCGACGGAGTCCCATTCCCTCATAGCTTCCCTCCCGTGCTGCAGCTGCGGACTTCAAACAGGTCAACCACAATAAATATGAGTACAGTCTTTTTTCGGGGGGAATGTGATTCCTGTCGCCACTTCGTCAACTCCGAGATTCAACCATGTTGCGACGTAAGTGAGTTGTGGGAAAATTGGGAGAGGCGCCGCCGGAGCGGGACGCGTCGCCGACCTCGTCGCCGGCGCACGCGAAACGGCCCGTGCGCGATGCGCACGGGCCGGGTCCGCAGGAGCGTGC
>NZ_JBHTWX010000112.1:0-30481 GCF_042792155.1 Kitasatospora sp. NPDC056651
GCTTAGGGGGGCGGCCCGGGGGGGGGCGCGCGTGCTCTCGGCGGGGGTGGCGCCCGGCGGGCGCTCCCGCCCGCGACCGCGCCGGGGCCGGCCCGCTCGGCGGGCCCCTGGGGCGTTCACGGCCCCCGGGCGTTCGCGGAGGCGCTGGACGTTCGCGGCCCCGAGCCTTCGCGGGCCCCGAGCCTTCGCGGTCAGTCGAGCTCGGGGATCAGCCCGTGCCCCTCCAGGTAGTCCAGCTGGGCCCGCACCGACAGCTCGGCGGCCGGCCAGAGCGCCCGGTCCACGTCGGCGTAGACCCAGGCCACCACCTCGGGCGCGGTCCGGCAGCCCGCCTCGACCGCGGTCTCCACCTGGGCGAGCCGGGAGGCCCGGTGGGCCAGGTAGTAGTCGACGGCGCCGAGCGCGTCCGCGAGCACCGGACCGTGGCCGGGCAGCACGGTGCGCACGCCGTGCCGGGAGGCCATGGTGTGCAGCCGGCGCAACGAGTCCAGGTAGTCGCCGAGCCGTCCGTCGGGGTGGGCGACCATCGTGGTGCCGCGGCCCAGCACGGTGTCCCCGGTGAGGATCGCGCCGTCGTCCGGCAGGTGGAAGGTCAGCGAGTCCGAGGTGTGTCCCGGGGTGGCCACCACCCGCAGGTCCAGGCCGCCGACGTCCAGGCGCTGGCCGCCCACCAGGCCCTCCGAGCCCAGCCGGTGCGCCGGGTCCAGGGCCCGCACCTCGGAGCCGGTCAGCTCGGCGAAGCGGGCCGCGCCCTCGGAGTGGTCGGCGTGGCCGTGGGTGAGCAGGGTCAGCGCGATCCGCTGGCCCCGCTCCTCCGCGAGGTCGATCACCCGGCGCAGGTGGCCCTCGTGCAGCGGGCCCGGGTCGATCACCACCGCGAGGTCCGAGCCGGGCTCGGCGAGCAGCCAGGTGTTGGTGCCGTCCAGCGTCATCGGCGACGGGTTCGGTGCCAGCACGCACAGCGCCCGGGGGGTGGCCTCACCGCCGACGGCGGCGGCGGGGTCACCCGGCAGGAGTCCGCTCACCGGCGGCCTCCGCCGTCTCGGCGCAGGGTCCGCAGCGGCAGCGCCCGGACGATGGCGCGCTGCGCCACGTCGACGAACGAGGCCTGGCTGTCGCAGGCGGCGGTGCGGGGGATCAGGCGGCGGGCGGGCATCTCGGGTGCCGTCCGGCGAGCCACGTCGTTGTGGGTCATCGGGCGTCCGTCCTCTCTCTGCGTCGGTACCGGAAGGTCGTGCGGGTCATGCGGGTCGTGCGGGTCATGCGGGTCGTGCGGGTCATACGGGTCGTGCGGGTCATACGGAACACGCGGGCCAAGCGGGTCACCGGGGCGGTCCGGGCGGTCCGGGTGGTCCGGGTCGTAGGGACCGCTCAGGGGCCCTCGGGGAACTCCCCGTCGATGGTCAGCTCCTCGTAGCCGGGCCAGCGGACCGTCAGGCGGTCCCCGCGGATCTCGGCCCGGCCCAGCACCGGCTCCAGCCGGCGCCCGGCGGCCGCGGTCAGGGCCTCGGCGGCGGTGCGTGCCGAGGACAGCTCGCGCAGTACCGTCACGGTCGGCGGCAGCATCCCGAACCGGCCCTCGCGGTGGCCCCGCACCGCCTCGGCCGGGGTCAGCCAGGCGACCCGGTCGGCCTCGCCGACCTCCAGGGCCGCGCGCTGGCCGGCCGGCAGCGCGGCGACGAAGAACCAGGTGTCGTAGCGCCGGTCCTCGAACTCCGGGGTGATCCAGCGGGCCCAGCCGGCCAGCAGGTCGCTGCGCAGCACCAGGCCGTGGTCGCGGAGGAACTCGGCGAAGGACAGCTCGTGCGCCTCCAGCGCGGCCCGCTCGGCGGACCAGTCGCGCGGTGCGGCGACGCTGTCCGCGTCCGGGCCGGCCAGCAGCACACCGGCCTCCTCGAAGGTCTCGCGGACGGCCGCGCAGACCACCGCCCGCGCCGTCCGGGCGTCCACCCCGAGCCGTCGCGCCCACTCCTCGGGCGCCGGCCCGGCCCAGCCCGGCTCGACCTCGGCGTCCCGCGGGTCCACCCCGCCGCCCGGGTAGGCGTACATCCCGGCCGCGAACGCCATCGAGGTGCGCCGGCGCAGCAGGTAGGCCTGCGGCCCCTCGGCGGCGTCGCGCAGCAGCACCACGGTCGCGGCGGGCCGGGGCACCGGCGGGGTCACCGCACCGGATGCGACCGCCCGGATCCGGGCAGGCCAGCCGGGCGGCATCGGGAGCGTCGTCGCTCGATGGTCCATGCCCGGATGCTAAGCGCACGGAGGCGGGGTTGGACAGATCCGTTCCCGCCTCCGCGATCACATCCGGTCGGTCCCGGCCGACCTCGATCAGCTTCAGGCGGCCTTGACGCGCACCACGATCTCGACCTCGACCGGGGCGTCGAGCGGCAGCACCGCGACTCCGACGGCGCTGCGGGCGTGCGTGCCGGCGTCGCCGAGCACGCTGCCGAGCAGCTCGCTGGCACCGTTGACGACGGCCGGGACGGCGATGAAGTCGGGGGCGGCGGCGACGAAGCCGACCACCTTGACGACCTGCTCGACCAGGTCGAGGTCACCGACGACCGACTTCACGGCGGCCAGGGCGTTCAGCGCGCAGATCTGCGCGAGTTCCTTGGCCTCCTCCGGGGAGACCTCGGCGCCGACCTTGCCGGTGGTCGGCAGCTTGCCGCCGACCACCGGCAGCTGGCCGGAGGTGAAGACGAGATCGCCGCTCCGCAGGGCCGGGACGTACGCGGCCACCGGGGCGGCCACCGGCGGCAGGGTCAGCCCCAGCTCGGCGAGCTTCTGCTCGACCTTGCTCATGCGTTCTTCTCCCGCTTGAAGTAGGCCACCAGCTGCTCCGGGTTGGGGCCGGGCACGACCTGGACGAGCTCCCAGCCGTCCTCGCCGAAGTTGTCCAGGATCTGCTTGGTCGCGTGCACCAGCAGGGGCGCCGTCATGTATTCCCACTTGGTCATGGCCAGACTCTAGACGAGCCGTCGCGACGATCCGCGCTGCCCGCCGCGAAGCGTGTGAGGTGAGGCACAAAGCGGGCATGATCAGGCCTGGCGGCCCAGGCACTCCGGGCATCCGGTACGGTCCCTGGTTACCCTCGCGGGAGGGCACCCTGGTGAGGAGGGGCACCCTCGCCAGGAGGGGACGCCCGGAGGACGAGGACGGACGGAGACGGAGCGTGGCACGCACCCCCGGCCAAGCGGCCCGGCGCGACCCCGACTGGGAGGGCGTCCGGCTGCACGTGGTCAGCGGCAAGGGCGGCACCGGGAAGACCACGCTGGCAGCGGCGCTGGCCCTGGCACTCGCCGCCGACGGCGGCCGGGTGCTGCTGATCGAGGTGGAGGGCCGGCAGGGCGTCGCCGAGCTGTTCGGGATCGCCGCGCTGCCGTACGAGGAGCGCCGGATCGCCTCCGTCTCGCGCGCCCAGCTGGGGCTGGCCGCCGGGGAGGGCGGGCCCGGCGAGGTCTTCGCGCTGGCGATCGACACCGAGCTGGCGCTGCTGGAGTACCTGGAGATGTTCTACAAGCTCGGCCGGGCCGGGAAGGCGCTGCAGAAGGTCGGCTTCGTCGACTTCGCGACCACCATCGCACCCGGCGTGCGGGACGTGCTGCTCACCGGCAAGGCGTGCGAGGCGACCAGGCGCAAGGAGCCGGACGGCCGCCGGCGCTACGACGCGGTGGTGATGGACGCCCCGCCGACCGGCCGGCTGACCCGCTTCCTGAACGTCAACGCCGAGGTCGCCGGGCTGGCCCGGATCGGCCCGATACACACCCAGGCGCAGGCCGTGATGCGGGTGCTGAAGTCGCCGGAGACCGCGGTGCACCTGGTCACCCTGCTGGAGGAGATGCCGGTGCAGGAGACGGTCGACGGCATCGAGGAGCTGCGCGAGGCGAAGCTCCCGGTGGGCGGGGTGATGGTCAACATGGTCCGGCCGCCGGTGCTGGACGCGGCCGCCGTGGCCGCGGTGGACGGGGACCACCGCGAGGAGGTCGCCCTGGCGCTCGGGGAGGCCGGCCTCGGCGGCCGTCCGCGCACCGCGGAGAAGGTCCGGGCGGCGGTGGAGCCGCTGCTCGACCCGCTGCTGGACCAGGCCAGGGAGCACGCCGAACGGGTCGAGCTGGAGCGCGCCCAGCGCGCCGACATCCAGCAGCTGCGGCTCCCGACGTACGAACTGCCGTTGCTCGGCGAGGGCGTGGACCTCGGCGGGCTGTACCGGCTGGCGGGCGAACTGAAGCGGCAGGGGGCGGCATGACCTCGAACGGGGTGCGGAGCACCGGGAAGCGGCTCGCGGTGGACGAGCTGATCGACGACCCGAAGACCAGGATCATCGTCTGCTGCGGCTCCGGCGGAGTCGGCAAGACCACCACCGCCGCGGCGCTCGGGCTGCGGGCGGCCGAGCGCGGCCGCAAGGTCGTGGTGCTGACCATCGACCCGGCCCGCCGGCTCGCCCAGTCGATGGGCCTGACCGAGCTCGACAACACCCCTCGGGTGGTCAAGGGGGTCTCCGGCGAGGGAGAACTCCAGGCCATGATGCTGGACATGAAGCGGACCTTCGACGAGGTCGTGCTGGCCCACGCCGAGCCCGCCCGGGCCCGGGCGATCATGGAGAACCCCTTCTACCAGTCCCTGTCGGCCGGCTTCGCGGGCACCCAGGAGTACATGGCGATGGAGAAGCTCGGGCAGCTCCGCGACGCCGAGGAGTGGGACCTGATCGTCGTGGACACCCCGCCGTCCCGCTCGGCGCTGGACTTCCTGGACGCGCCCAACCGGCTCGGGTCCTTCCTGGACGGCCGGGTGATCCGGATCCTGACCGCCCCGGCCAAGGTCGGCGGGCGCAGCGCGATGCGGTTCCTGAACGCCGGGATGGGCCTGCTCACCGGCACCCTGGGCAAGATCTTCGGTGCCCAGCTGCTCACCGACGTGCAGACCTTCGTCAGCGCGATGGACTCGATGTTCGGCGGCTTCCGCGAGCGCGCGGACCGCACGTACCAGCTGCTCAAGGCGCCGGGCACGGCGTTCCTGGTGGTGGCCGCGCCGGAGCGGGACGCGCTGCGGGAGGCGGCGTACTTCGTGGACCGGCTCGCCGCGGACCGGATGCCGCTGGCCGGACTGGTGCTCAACCGGGTGCACGGCACGGGTGCTCCCCAGCTCACCGCGGAGCGGGCGCTGGCGGCCGCCGAGGCCCTGGAGGAGAACGGCGCGGAGCACGCCTCGCCCGAGGCGGAGCTGCTCGCGACCGGGCTGCTGCGGCTGCACGCCGAGCGGATGCAGATCATGGGGCGCGAACGCCGCACCCGCGACCGCTTCGTCTCGGTGTACCCGGACGTGCCGATCGTGGAGGTCCCGGCGCTGCCGGGCGACGTGCACGACCTGGACGGACTGCGGGCGATCGGGGACCGGCTCAACGGCGCGGTGTAGTCAGCGCGGTGACGTCCGCGCGCTGTGCTCCGCGCGCTGTGCTCTGTGTGGCGTCCTCCGCGCGGTGCGGCACGCACGGTGCAGCGCGCACCCGCGCGCCCGAGGGGCCGACCGGCCCGGACCGCACGGTGCGGCCGGGCTCAGCCCGCCTGCGCGTAGTCCGTCAGTATCACGCCGGTCGCGAGGGACTCCTCGTACTCGGTGCGTGCCGTCTCCAGCAGCCTCCGCCACGAGATGACCGTCGGACGACGGCGCAGCAGCGCGCGGCGCTCGCGTTCCGTCATCCCGCCCCACACCCCGAACTCCACCCGGTTGTCCAGCGCGTCCGCGAGGCACTCCGTCCGGACCGGACAGCCGCTGCACACCGCCTTCGCCCGGTTCTGTGCCGCCCCCTGGACGAACAGTTCGTCCGGATCACTCGTGCGACAGGCGGCCTGCGCACTCCAGTCGTCTACCCAGCCCATGCCGGCGCCGTCCTCTCCCGTATTCGAGGCTCCCCCACGGCGGCAACGGCATATTCACCGTTGCCAGTTGAGGACGTTACGGAAGAACGACAGCTTGCAACAGCCCCTTCGGGCTCAATCTCGAATGACCCGATTGGACTATGGGTGGCGATCAGCTCACTCGTTGGAGTGATCGCAGGTCGCACCCCTTGCCAGGGGTGGAGCCCCCACTCTCGCCACAGGCGCCGTCACGGAGCGCAACCGGCCACACGGGCACAGCAGGCCACAGCTGCCTCAAAACCCAGTCATCGCCGGGCAATTCGGGCAAGTCTCCTCGCCCACAAGAGTGAACGATGTTGACGCACCGAAGCTGTCGCAAGCTTGTGACAAGCCTAGGCGAACACCTACCCCTGTGCGTGGGATTCCGCGACGTAGGGTTCTCCTCATGGCACCGAAGAGCCCCCAGGCACCCCAGCCCCCAGGCAACGCCGGAGCTCCGCGCGGCAGGACCGGCGGATCAGCGTCCGAGCACGCGAGCAACGGCATGAAGTTCCTGGGCGTCAGCGTGCTCTCCGGAATCCTGCTGGCCGGTCTCGCCCTGCCCGCCGTCGGCGCCATCGGCCTGACCGCCAAGGACACCGCGGACAGCTTCGACAACATCTCGGACGACTTCAAGACCCCGCCGCTCACCCAGGCCACCCAGATCTTCGACGCCAAGGGCGGCCTGATCGCCAAGGTCTACGAGCGCGACCGCACGGTCCTGACCGCCGACCAGATGTCGCCGTTCATGCGGCACGCCCAGGTGGACATCGAGGACGCCCGCTTCTACGAGCACGGCGCCGTCGACCTCAAGGGCATCCTGCGCGCGATCAGCAAGAACGCGGAGAGCGGCACCACCTCCCAGGGCGCCTCGACGCTGACCCAGCAGTACGTCAAGAACGTCAACGTGGAGAAGGCCGGCGACGACCAGGCGGCCGTCCTGGAGGCCCAGCGCAAGACCCTGGGCCGCAAGATCCAGGAGCTGAAGGTCGCCATCAAGCTGGAGGAGGACCTGTCCAAGGACCAGATCCTCACCAACTACCTCAACATCACCTTCTACGGCCACCAGGCCTACGGGGTCGAGGCCGCCTCCCAGCGCTACTTCAGCAAGAGCAACAAGGACCTGACCGTCGCCGAGGCCGCCACCCTGGCCGGCACGGTGCAGAACCCGTCGTCCTTCGACCCGGTGCGCTACCCCGAGAACACGGTCAAGCGCCGCAACGTCGTGATCGACAAGATGCTGGAGAACAAGCACATCACCGCCGACCAGGCGAAGGAGGCGAAGGCCGCCCCGCTGGGTCTGAAGTACAAGGACCCGCAGAACGGCTGCATCACCGCCCAGGCCGGGATGGGCTTCTTCTGCGACTACGTCCGCCACGTGGTCAAGCAGGACCCGGCGTTCGGCAAGAGCTCCGACGAGCGCAAGAAGCTCTGGGACACCGGCGGTCTGAACATCTACACCACGCTGGACCCGGACAAGCAGGCCGCGGCCCAGAACGCGGTGACCAAGCTGGTCAACGTCAACGACCCGGTGTCGGCCGCCGCGACCATGATGGAGCCGGGCACCGGCAAGATCCTCGCGATGGCCCAGACCCGTCCGTACGGCCTGGACAGCAACAAGAACCAGACCGTCGTCAACCTCAACGTCGACGCGGCGATGGGCGGCGGCAACGGCTTCCAGCCCGGCTCGACCTTCAAGCCGATCGTGGCCGCCGCCGCGCTGGAGAACGGCATCCCGGCCACCCAGCAGTACAAGTCGGAGAACCGCATCGAGTGGCCGACGATGAAGACCTGCGAGGGCACCTGGAAGAACACGGAGAAGGGCAAGGCCCGGACCGTGCCCAACGAGTCCGAGAACGAGAAGGGCCCGTACGACCTCAAGACGGCCATGGCGATGTCGGTCAACACCTACTTCGTCGAGATGGAGGCCGAGATGGGCCTCTGCCCGGTGAAGCAGATGGCCAACAAGCTCGGCATTACCGCCCGGGCGAGCGGCAAGCCCCTCGACGAGGTCCCCTCGATGGGCCTCGGCGTGCAGGAGATGTCCCCGCTGACCATGGCGAACGTCTACGCGACCTTCGCCGCGCGCGGCAAGTACTGCTCCCCGATCGCGATCAACAAGATCACCACGGTGGACGGCAAGGAGGTCCCGGTCCCGCAGTCCGCGTGCAACCAGGCCTTCTCCGAGACCACCGCCGACGCCTTGAACACCGTGCTGAGCGGCGTCACCGAGAAGGGCACCGGTAAGGACCTCGGTCTGGACGACGGCCGCCAGATCGCCGGCAAGACCGGTACCTCGGACGAGAAGCGCGCCGCCTGGTTCAGCGGCTACACCCCGCAGCTGGCCACCTCGGTCTGGCTCGGCGGCCCGGCCGGCGGTGTGCCGATGAAGAACATCAAGATCGGCCCGACCTACTTCCCCGAGGTCTTCGGTGCCAGCGGTCCCGGTCCGATCTGGCGCATGGCGATGAACCAGGCGCTGAAGGGCTCCCCCGTGGAGCAGCTGCCCACCGCGAGCATCCCGGACATGCAGGCGGCCACCCCGCCGGCGAGCACGAACACCACCCCGGCGGCCGACCAGAACACCCAGCCGGCCGGCAACCCCCCGCCGCCGCAGCAGAGCCAGGGTCCCGGCCAGGGCGGCAACCCCGGCAACGGCGGTGGCAACCAGGGTCTGCCCGGTGGGCTGCCCACAGGACTGCCCGGCGGGTTCACCCTCCCGCCGATGCCCGGGAACGGGAACGGCGGCCGCCACGGTGGCGGCAACGGGAACGGCTGAGCCGGCTCGACCAGCCGAGAAGGGGCGCCCTCCAGTGCGGAGGGCGCCCCTTCGGCGTGTGACCGGGGTGCGCCGTTCAGGTCCGGCCGGTGCGGGTCGGGCCTGCTCAGGTCCGGTCTGCTCAGGTCGGGTCTGCTCAGGTCCGGTCAGCGCGGGTCAGGCCTGCCCAGGTCGGGTCGGCGCGGGTCCGGTCAGCGCGCGTCAGGCCAGGGCGGCCTTCACGGCGGCGGCGACCCGGCCGCCCTCGGCCAGGCCGTCGACCTTGGGCTTCACCAGCTTCATCACGGCGCCCATCCCCTGCGGGCCGCTCGCGCCGCTCTCGGCCACGGCGGCCGCGACGATCGCGGCCAGCTCCTCGTCCGAGAGCTGCTTGGGCAGGTAGGTCGCCAGCAGCTCGCCCTCGGCCCGCTCCCGGGCCGCCTGGTCGGTACGGCCGGCGGTGTCGAAGGCCTCGGCCGCCTCCCGGCGCTTCTTCGCCTCGCGACCGATCACCTTCAGCACATCGGCGTCGGACAGCTCGCGCTTCTGCTTGCCCGCCACCTCCTCGCTGGTGACGGCGGCCAGCGTGAGCCGGATGGTGGACGAGCGGAGCTCGTCCCGGTCCCTGATGGCAGCCGTGAGGTCCTCGTGCAGCTGCTCCTTGAGCGTTGTCATTTCCTCTTCTTATCCTTCGGCCGTAGGCGGGCTCAACCAGGTTTCCAGCGGGCATCCAGTGGGGTTTCCGCAGATGAACGAGTATGCCCCGCCGATCCCGGCCCGGCCCCGCCGGGCGGCGCGTCGAGTGACGGCGGCCCGGCCCGGGAACGCGTGGTGGTCCGGATCGTGAACGCGTGGTGGCCCGGCCCTGGAACGCGTGGTGGCCCGGCCCGTGAACAGTCGACGCTCCGGGCCGGGAGCGGGAACGGCGGAATTCGGCCAGGGTGGCCGATCAGGCCCGCACAATACCGGTCGAAACGCCGAAAACCACCGGACCGGACGCGAACTCACCGATCCCCGAAGGGAAATCCACACATTGCGTCCACTCGGCGGAAACAATCCCCGTAGTACACTCGTTCGCGCATCGCCCGAGCAGCCCGATGACGCCTCGCACCGCCCCCGAAGACCTTCGCGAACAGCCGTGATAAACCGCCGCAGCACCCCAGATACTTTGTCCCGTAACTATTTATCCACCAACCGCTGACCCGCGGCGCCGACGCGCCAAGCCTCCAGGAACCTGCGGGTCTGCGCCCGACCGGCGGCGATCGCCTTTCGGAGTGACCGGCGCCGCGACACGGAGCGTCGCATTCTGACTTCTATTCTGCTCACGACGGCAGGAAGCGCGGGGGAATGGACAGCAATCAGCTTCGTTCGATGTTGGTGACCCAGCGGAGGATGGTCGGCTGGAGCCAGGAGCAATTGGCCGAGCACTCCACCGTCAGCGTCCGGACCATTCGCAATCTGGAAACCGGCGCCATCAAGAATCCGCGGCGAAGCTCGGTGGAACTCCTGGTGGGGGCCCTGTTCTCCGGGTCGGCCCACCAGGACGACTCCCCGTCGTCCCGCGCCGCCCCCGCCGACGCCCCGACCGGGCTGCTGCCCGTCCGGCCCGAGCCCGGTGCGCCGACCCGCGTCGCCGGGGTCCCGGACGACGCCCGGTGGCAGGGGCTGCGTCCCAAGACGGACATCACCGTCGGCCGCCGGGCCGACCTGCTGCACATCGTCACCGCCCTGCGACCGGGCCGACCGCTGGTGCTCACCGGGCCGGCCGGGGTCGGCAAGACCCGGCTGGCGCTGGACGCGGCCGCCCACCTGCTGGACCGCTTCCGGGACGGCGTCGCGGTCCTGGAGCTCGGCTCGGTCACCCCCGAGGCCGTCGACCCGGCGGCCGCGTCGGCCCAGACCCAGCACGCGCTCGACACCCTGTTCCAGGGCCTCGACCGCGACGCCCGGACCGGTCCCGAGCCGCGGATGCTGCTGGTCGTCGACAACGCCGAGCACGTCATCGACACGGTGGCCGGGCAGGTCAGGACGCTGCTGGAGCGGCACCCGGCGCTCCACATCCTGATCACCTCGCTGCGGGCGCCCGCCGGGGTCCCGGCCGACCTGTGGGAGGTGTCGCCGCTGCCGGTCGACCGGCCGGAAGGGCCCTACGGCTGCCCGCCCGCCGCCGAACTGTTCTGCCGCCGGGTGCACTCGGTCGTCCCGACCCTGGACCTCCGCGACCAGATGCCACAGGTGGTCGAGCTCTGCCGACGGCTGGGCGGCCTGGCGCTCGCGATCGAGAACGCCGCCGTCCGGATGCGCTCGGTGCCCCTGCACGTCCTGGTGGAGGAGTCCCGGGTGCTGCCGATCCTGGGCCAGGAGGAGGTGGGCGGGCTCTCCCACCACCGCTCGCTGCACCGCAGCCTCGCCTGGGCGTACGGGCTGCTCGACGAGCGGCAGCGCCGGGCGCTCGGGCGGCTCTCCCGGCTCCCGGAGGAGTTCTCCATCGACGACGTCCGGCGGGAACCGGTCGACGAGGCGTGGGAGCCGATCGACGACGGGGGGCGGGAACCGTCCCGCAACCTCGACCTGCTGGCCGAGCTGGTCGGCTTCTCCGTCGTCCAGGTGGAACGCGGCCACCAGTACGCGTACCGGGTCCCCCGGATGATGCGGGAGTACGTCAACACCATTCCGGCCTGAGGCCGGCCACCGCCGCCACCACCGCCCTGCCCCCTGCCCCCTGCCCCCTGCCCCCGTCCGCGTAACCTCACAAGCCGGTTACGCCTATCCTGGCCGCATGACCGACGGAGACGACTCGGCCGCCCGGAGCGCCGACCAGCCCGGGCTGCTCCTCACCACCCCCGCGGGCAGCCGCTTCCACTTCGACCCCGGCGCCCTCTGCCTGGAACTGCTCACCACCGGCGGCCCCGGCCCGTACGCCCGGTACGAGGCACTGCACCGGCCCGCCGACCTCGCCGCCTGGCTCCCGCGCTCCCGGCTGCGGCTGCCCGCCGACGCCGTCCGGGTCTCCCCCGCCGAGCTCACCACCACGCGCACCCTGCGCGACGCGCTCTGGCGCCTCGCCGCCGCCCGCGCCCACGGCGGAACGGGCGAGCCCGAGGACTACGCCGTCCTCAACCGGGCCGCCGAACACCCGCCACTGGTCCCCCGGATCGCCCCGGACGGCACCGCCGCCGCCCCGCTGCCCGCCGACGGCGCGCAGCTGGCCTCCACGTTCGCCCGCGACGCCATCGCGCTGCTCGCCGGCCCGCACGCGGACCGGGTCCGGGAGTGCGGCGCGGACGACTGCCGGCTGATCTTCGTCGACACCTCGCGGCCCGGACGGCGGCGCTGGTGCTCGATGGAGCGCTGCGGCAACCGCCACAAGGTCCGCGCGCTGCGCGCCCGCCGCGAGTCCGACGAAGTGCCCGGCTCCCCCTCCCGCACCGCCGACTCCGGGCGTGCACAAGCTGATCGACCGTCTGAGAGCATGGCCTGATGCGACCGCTGTACTCCGTTCCCCTCGGCATCGCCGCCGCCGGAACCGCCTGTCTCGCCTACTCCGTCGGGTACGAGGTCCGGGCCTTCCGCCTCCGCCGGTTCGAGGTCCCCGTCCTCCCGCACGGCGCCCGGCCGATCCGGGTCCTCCAGGTGTCCGACATCCACATGGTGAACGGGCAGGGCAAGAAGCAGCGCTGGCTGAAGAGCCTGGCCGGCCTGCGCCCCGACCTGGTGGTCAACACCGGCGACAACCTCTCCGACCCGCTCGCCGTCCCGGCCACCCTCGACGCGCTCGGGCCACTGATGGAGTTCCCGGGCGTCTACGTCTTCGGTTCCAACGACTACTACGGCCCGGCCCGCAAGAACCCCGCGCGCTACCTCAAGGCCATGCGCAGCGGCGTCCACGGCATGAACAACCCCGACGGCACCGCGAGCCGCGGCATCACCGGCGCCGTCCACAACCCGTGGGAGAAGCTCCGCGACGGCTTCGACGGGGCCGGCTGGCTCGACCTCACCAACGCCCGCGGCCGACTCACCGTGAACGGGCTCGACCTGGAGTTCACCGGCCTCGACGACCCGCACATCCGCCGCGACCGCTACAGCGAGGTCGCCGGGGGCCCCTCCGCCGACGCCGACCTCTCCCTCGCCGTCGTCCACGCGCCCTACCTGCGCGTCCTCGACGCCTTCACCGCCGACCGCTACCCGCTCATCCTGGCCGGCCACACCCACGGCGGCCAGCTCTGCATCCCCTTCTACGGCGCCCTGGTCACCAACTGCGACATCGACACCCGCCGGGTCAAGGGCCTCTCCACCCACACCGCGGGCGGCCACCGCTCCCACCTCCACGTCTCGGCCGGCTGCGGCACCAACCGCTACACCCCCGTCCGCTTCGCCTGCCCTCCCGAAGCCACCCTCCTCACCCTCACCCCAGCCCCCCGCTGACCCCCGCCGGACGCCCGCCCGGAACCGGATTTCGTGTCTCGGCGAGCGTCCGGTAGAGTTCTACTCGTCGCGAAGGAGACGGAGCGACAAACCGCAAGACCGGGGTGTGGCGCAGCTTGGTAGCGCGCTTCGTTCGGGACGAAGAGGCCGTGGGTTCAAATCCCGCCACCCCGACCCAGTGCAGAGGGCCTGCCGGAGAAATCCGGCAGGCCCTCTGTCGTTGTGTGCGACCAACTGCGTGATCGCACTTCAGCCAGTTCGACGTTCGGTGGCTGAAGTCGCCCCCTTGGCCAGGAGACGGTCCGATCGTGGCGGTGTCCGTGCCCGGTTCCCGGCGCCGGGCAACTTCGCCGAACGCGCTGTCCGCAGTTCGGGCCGACGAAGGAGGAGAAGGCCGTAGGGCCGTTTCGCGGCCCACATGCCGCCTTCTCCTCATCTTCGGAGCAGCACGGGGCTGATCCCGCCGACTACGCGCCCACCTCTGCCGCAGCAGCCAGTCCCGCCGCGACAGCGGTGGGCGATCCCGACCATCCGGTGGCCGAGCGCCAAACGGAGGCGATGCCGTGGTACTCCAGGAGTCTGACGTAGACATCGCCGATCCCCTCGGTGAAGAGGGCCATCTGCTTCGGCTGTTCGTCGGGCGAGTAGAGCAGGAAGGAGTACGTCGCCAACTGCCCGAGCGCTTCTCGCACCGCATGAGTGGCATTTCCTCGCCGCACGACCTTCGCTTCGATCAGCCAGTGCGCAGCGTCATTGCGCGCGACGATGTCCCTCGGATGCACGTTGGTGCCCACCTCAAACCCGGTGGCATGGAGGTGAGTTCCGTAGTCACGGACCAGGGTTTCGTGCTTCCTGCTCTTCACGATTTCGCGTGCCTCGATGGTCTGCACGTATTCTTCGTCGCTCTTGGGCGCGAAGTGAAGCAGCCCGTCCCTGCTCTGCTCGTGAGTCCACGTGCCTTCGGCTCGAACAGTGCAGATGACGTCATGCGTGGTCTGCCGCAGCCATTCACGAGCCACCAAAGCATCCTGGTAGAGCGCGATGAACCGCCGGAGGTCCTCACGCAACACATCTTCACTGGGCAGGTCTGCAACCCTGTAGGTGCGGGCAAGGACGTTCCCCTGCTCGTACGACAGTGGCAGCCCCCGCCGGCCCCCGAGGTCTATGCCGACCTCCAGGCCCGCGACGTTCTCGGACGGCAGCGCTTCGCGGATGGCTCCGGCTTCCACGGAGAGCTTGCGATTCGCTTCTGCGGCGCTGTACTTCTCGCGGAGGTCGGTGACACCCTGGTTCAGGCTGAGGGACACCGTCTCCATGTTCTCGGCGAAGAGGTACACGACGTACATGCCGCGCCGGGCCGTCGTCGTTTCGTCCGGATCGAAGAACGCGACCCAGGGGCAGATAGCGCCGTTACCCTTTCCCGCGCTCCCCTCGATGAGATATTCGCCCTGCACATAGCGGGCGAAATGGGACGGAGCATCACGGAGGAGTTGAGCGGTTGGCGTGCTGGTCCCCGCCAGACGGTTATAGGTGGCGCCTACCTCATGCAAGAAGCCTCGAAGCATCATGGCTGGCATCGTAAGTCGAAGCCCCGACACCGAGACCGATCACATCCTCCAAACTCGCTCTGGCTGCTCACAGTTCACTTGGCGGTCTCGCTTCTGGAGACGCCGGTAGCACGGCCTGGAACTGCCAGGTTCCCGTGAGCGTTTGCAATCCGACGCTCATCCCCTAGGCACATCGATGAGCACATCGATTCTCTGACGTTGAGAGGCCGGGCCTTGCAGGAAAGAGTCCTTCCCGTCACACCCATCGACTTCGACGGCTACGGCGATGTGCCGGGGATCGATGTCGGACGCATCTTCGTCAATCGACGGGAGCTCTCCGACGCCAAGGTGCACCGGCCCTTGCAGGCCGGCATCTGCGGCACGGCGGAACTCGGGGCCGAGTCCATAGTCGTATCCGGGGGTTACGAGGATGACGAGGACCACGGCGACGTCATCGTCTACACCGGGCAAGGCGGGCGCGACCCGGAAACACACCGACAGGTGCGAGACCAAGAGCTCACACTCGGCAACGCGGCCCTCGTTACCAGTCAGACCACTGGCGCACCGGTACGAGTGATCCGTGCCGTGAGGCACGCCTCCAAGCGATCTGCCAGGCCCAACTACCGCTATGACGGGCTCTTCCGAGTCGACGATTCCTGGCACGATGTCGGTCGCTCCGGGTTCCGCATCTGGCGATACCGCCTCCTGGGTCTCTCCGGCCCCGTGCCGGCCCAACAGGAACCAACACTCCCGGAGCCTGCTGGCTGCGACACTCCGACCCGGCTAGAAGCCAGGGTCCAGCGGATCGTTCGCAGCACCAAGGTGGCGAACTTCGTGAAGCGGGCTCATGACTTCGCCTGCCAAGTGTGTGGCGCGCGCCTTCGCACACCCACCGGCGCGTACGCCGAGGCAGCGCATATCCGGGGGCTGGGGCAGCCGCACAACGGGCCCGATGTCGCGGGGAACGTCCTGTGCCTGTGCCCCAACCACCACACCCTGTTCGACTTCGGCACGCTTGCCATCGCCGACGACCTAACGATCACTGACCGCGCCTCGGGCGCCGACATGGGGAAACTGCGCGAGGTCCCCGGACATCGGGTCGATCTGGCACACCTGGCGTACCACCGGGAGCACTATTCCGAGGGATGGAAGCACTCCGCAGATCAGTCCGCGGACGACGGCACCAATGCCGATAGCTGAACGAACTGGGGCCCTGCCGACAGCCGTTCGGCATGGCCCCGGTTCGTGTACCGGTCTCAGAGGGTGGTGGGGAGTTCGGTGCGGGAGGTGATGGCGAGCTTGGGGTAGGCCTTGTAGAGGTGGTGGGCGACGGTGCGGGGGCTGAGGAAGAGCTGGGCGGCGATGTCGCGGTTGGTGAGGCCCTGGGCGGCGAGGCGGGCGATCTGGAGTTCCTGAGGGGTGAGGGGCGACGGCGGGGCCGTGGGGGTGCCGGGGGTGGGGGCCGGGGTGCCGGTGGCGGAGAGTTCGGTGCGGGCGCGGGCGGCCCAGGGGTGGGCGGCGAGGCGGTCGAAGGTCTCCAGGGCGGCGCGCAGGTGGGGGCGGGCGTCGGTGCGGCGGCGGGTGCGGCGCAGCCATTCGCCGTACAGGAGGGCGGTGCGGGCCTGCTCGAAGGGGCGGTGGGCCGCTTCGTGGCGGGCGAGGGCGGCCAGGTAGGCGGACTCGGCGAGTTCGTCGGGGCCCAGCAGGGCCTGGCAGCGCAGCCGTAGGGCCTCGGCCCAGGGGCGGTCGGTGGCGGCCGCCCAGCGGGCGAAGCGATCGTACGGTTCGGCGGCGCGTTCGGGGGTGCCGAGGCGGACGGCGGCCTCGACCAGGTCGGGGACGGCCCGGGTGGCGCTGACGTGGTGGCGGTGCGGGCCGGTGGTGAGGGTGTGCAGCCGGTCGGCGGCGTCGCCGGCGCGGCCCTGGCCGAGGTCGAGCAGGCCGAGCGCCCACTGGGTCCAGGGCAGGCCGGCCGCGGGGGCGGCGGTCTGCGGGCCGGTGGCGGCGAGGGCGGCGGTGGCGAGTTCGGTGCAGCGGTCGGTTCGGCCGTCGAGGGCGGCCAGGCAGGCGAGCAGCGCGGTGAGTTGGCTGACCCACTGGTGCTGGCCGGTGTCCCGGGCGAGGCCGAGGGCCTCGGTGGCGGTGAGTTCGGCGTCGCGGTGCCGGCCGTGGAAGAGCTCGGCCTCGGCCTGGAAGAACCGGAGGGTGGGCATCACGCCGACGGTGCCCTTGGCGCGGGCCTCGGCGACCAGTTCGGCGGCGAGTTCGGCGGTCTCCTCGTCGCGGCCGAGGACAAGCGTGGCGCCGCACAGCTGGATCAGGTCGACCGGGCTCTCGGCGCCGGCCCGGCGGGCGGCCTCGACCACCTGGTGGACGGCCGGGAGCGGCGCGGCGGGCCGGCCGAGCGCGGGCAGGACGGCCGCGGGCAGGTGGCGGGCGAGCGGGGCGAGGGGGTCGTCGTCGGCCAGGGGCAGGGCTGCCAGGAGGTCCAGGACGGCGGCCACCGGCTCCTCCCCGACGTACCAGGCCGCGTGGAAGGCCTGGAACAGCATTCGGGCGGCGTACCGCGGGTCGATGTCGGCGCCGGCGGCGGCGAGCAGCAGCCGGTGGGCGGTCGGGTGCGCGCCGCGCCAGAAGTGCACGGCGGCCCGGACCTGGTCGAGCAGGGCCTGTGCCAGGATGTCGCCGGTCCGACCGGAGGCCTCCTCGGCGAGAACCTCGGCCCGCTCCAACTCGCCTTCCTCGATGGCTGATTCGGCGGCAAGGACGAGCCGGCGGGTGGCGCCGTCCCGGTCCGGGGTGAGCCGGGCGGCGCGCTCGTACGCGGCGGCTCCGCCGTGGCCGCCGCGACGTTCGGCGCGGGCGGCGGCGCGTTCCAGCGCGTCGGCGAGGCCGGCGTCGGGTCCGGTGGCGGCCAGGGCGAGGTGCCAGGTGCGGCGGTCGCCGTCCGGCAGCACCCCGGCAATGGCCTGATGGACCGCCAGCTTCTGGTGGTGGGGGGCCCGTTGGAGGATCGCCGAGCGCAGCAGCGGGTGCCGGAAGGAGATCCGGCTGTCGGGCGCGACCGTCACCAGACCGGACTCCTCGGCGGGCGCCAGGTGTTCGGCGGTGCCGCCGAGGGCGGCCGCGGCGGGCAGGATGACGCCGAGCGCCCCGCTCTCCTCGGCGGCGGCGACCAAGAGCAGCGTCTGGGTGGCCGCGGGCAGGCCGGTGACCTGGCCGTGGAAGGCGATCAGCAGCCGGCTGGTGAGCGGCAGCCCGCCCGCGGTGTTCGGCCGCGACCCGGCGGCCACCGGGAGTTCGGCGAGCGCGAAGGGGAGTTCGGTGAGCGCCAGCGGATTGCCGGCCGCCTCGGCGAGCAGCCGGTCGCGGACGGCGGCGGGCAGGTCCGGGCCGGCCCGGCGGACCAGCAGCCGGGTGGCGTCGGCCTCGGCCAGGCCGGTCACCTCCCGTTCGGGCAGGCCGAGCCGGCGCTCGGCCGAGATCCCCGTGCCGCCTTCGGTGCGGGCGGCGAGCAGCAGGGCCACCCCCTCGGCCTGGAGCCTCCGGGCGGCCAGCAGCAGGGCGTCCAGCGAGGCCCGGTCGAGCCACTGCACGTCGTCCAGGATGCACAACAGCGGTTGTTTGGTGGCGAGTTCGGCGAGCAGCCCGAGCGTGGCGAGCCCGACCAGCAGCCGGTCGGCGGGCCGCTCGGGGAACTCCCCGTCCTCCGCCAGCCCGAACGCCGCCTCCAGCGCCCGCCGTTGCGGGCCGGGCAGCGCGTCCAGCCGGTCCAGGCCGGGCGCGAGCAGCAGGCTCAGCCCCGCGTACGGCAGTTCGGCCTCGTACTCGACGCCTGCCGCCCGGATCACCCGGAACGCCGCCCCCGCTCGCACGACGGCGTCGTCCAGCAGCGCGGTCTTGCCGATGCCGGCCTCGCCCCGGAGCAACAGGGCCCCGCTGTGGCCGGCCCGCGCTCCGTCCAACAGCCCGTCCACGGCGGCCTGTTCGCCTTCCCTCCCGTACAGCATGCCCCGACCCTACCCATCCGCCCCGCGCGCCCGCCGCAGGCCACAGGCGACAGGCCACAGGCCACAGGCCACAGGCCACGGCACCGTGCCCCGGTACTCCCCCGCCGAAGCTACGTACCCCATGCCGATACGTGACGGATTCGCCGCCGGCCGCCCGTCCCTACCGTGGTGAGCACCGGGAACGACCCGGCCGACCACCCAGCGGAACACCGGAGATGACGATGACCGAGATCACCACCGCCGCCCTCCAGCAGCTCGCCGAGCGCTACCTCGCGGTGTGGAACGAGACCGACCCGGCGGCCCGCCGCAAGCTGATCGACGAGGCGTGGGCCGAGGACGGCCGCTACACCGACCCGCTGGCCGCAGTGGCCGGCCGGGACGCGGTCGACGCGCTGATCGGCGCCGCCCAGGCCCAGTTCCCGGGGCTGGAGTTCACCCTCGGCCCGGTGGACGCCCACCACGACATCGCCCGCTTCACCTGGAACCTCGGCCCGGCCGGCGCGGAACCGGTGGTGATCGGCTTCGACGTGCTGACGGCCACCCCGGACGGCCGGATCGGCGCGGTGTACGGCTTCCTCGACCGCGTGCCGGGCGCCTGACGGCCGGGGAAGCCCGGGCACCGGACGGAACGGCGGAGGGCCCGGGCGCCCGGCCGAGCGTTCGTGGACGCCCCGGACCGCGTCCCGGACCACGCCCGGACCGCACCCCGGACCACACCCGGACCGCGTCCCCGCCCCCCGGGCGGGTGGGCCGAGCCCCACCCGCCCGTTCCCTTCCCTCCCCCCGATCGGGTTGGATGGTCGGATGAGCGAGGAGAAGAGCGCCGTACCGGCGTGGGAGCAGCGGTTCCGGGCAGCACGCGTGTCCCTGCCCGACTGGGCCGATGACGCCCCCGACCGGGCGCTGTACGTGTCCAACGCGACCGGCACCTACGAGGTCTACGCCTGGGACCGCGCCACCGGCGCCCACCGCCAGGTCACCGACCGCCCGAACGGCACCACCGACGCCGAACTGTCCCCCGACGGCGACTGGGTCTGGTGGTTCGACGACCACGACGGCGACGAGTTCGGCGTCTGGCGACGCCAGCCGTTCGCGGGCGGCCCGGACGAGGAAGCCGTGCCCGGCCTCGCCGCCTCCTATTCGGCCGGTCTGGCCCTCGGCCGCGACGGCACCGTGGTCGTCGGCCGCTCCACCGACGAGGACGGCACCACCCTGCACCTGCGCCGCCCCGGCGGCGCCGGGCCGGTCGAGATCTACCGGCACGAGGAGTACGGCGGCGTCGGCGACCTCAGCCACGACAGCACGCTGCTCGCCATCGACCACACCGAGCACGGCGACGCGATGCACTCCGCGATCCGGGTCGTCCGCCTCACCGGGACCGGCGGCGTCGAGACCGTCGCCGAGCTGGACGAGGTGACCGGCCGGGACGAGCCGCGCGGCGTCGCCTGCCTGGGCTTCGCCCCGGTCGAGGGCGACACCCGTCTGCTGGTCGCCCACCAGCGCACCGGCCGCTGGGAGCCGATGATCTGGGACGTCGCCACCGGCGCCGAGACCGCCCTCCCGCTGCGCGACGAGCAGGGCCGCGAGCTGCCCGGTGACGTCTCCGCCCAGTGGCGCCCGGGTGCCGGGGAGCTGCTGGTGGAGCACGAGTACGAGGCCCGCAGCGAGCTGTTCTCGTACACGCTCGCCGACGGCCGGCTGACCAGGCTGGACACCCCGCGCGGCACCGTCGGCGGCGCCACCGCCCGCCCGGACGGCACCGTCGAGTACCTGTGGTCCTCCGCCGCCGAGCCCTCCGCCGTCCGCTCCACCGCCGGGACGGTGGTGCTGCGGGCGCCCGGTTCGGTGCCGCCCCGCTCGGTGCCGGTCGAGGACGTCTGGGTGGACGGCCCGGGCGGCCGGGTGCACGCGCTGGTGCAGCGGCCGACGGCGCCCGCCCACGGTCCGTACCCGACGGTGTTCGAGATCCACGGCGGCCCGACCTACCACGACAGCGACGCCTTCGCCGCCGGTCCGGCCGCCTGGCTGGACCACGGCTTCGCGGTGGTCCGGGTCAACTACCGCGGCTCGACCGGCTACGGCCAGGCCTGGACGGACGCGCTGCACGAGCGGGTCGGCCTGATCGAGCTGGAGGACATCGCGGCGGTCCGCGAGTGGGCGGTCGCGAGCGGCCTCGCCGACCCGGCGCGGCTGGTGCTCACCGGCGGCAGCTGGGGCGGCTACCTGACCCTGCTCGGCATCGGCGTCCAGCCCGGGAGCTGGGCCCTCGGCCTCGCCGTCGTCCCGGTCGCGGACTACCACACCGCGTACGCCGACGAGATGGAGGCGCTCAAGTCGCTGGACCGCACGCTGTTCGGCGGCACCCCGGAGGAGGTCCCGGAGCGCTTCACCGCCTCCTCGCCGCTGACCTACGTCGAGCAGGTCCGGGTGCCGGTCTACATCAGCGCCGGCGTCAACGACCCGCGCTGCCCGATCCGGCAGATCGAGAACTACGTCGAGCGGCTGGAGGAGCTCGGCAAGC
Source organism: Kitasatospora sp. NPDC056651 (assembly GCF_042792155.1). NCBI lineage: Bacteria > Bacillati > Actinomycetota > Actinomycetes > Kitasatosporales > Streptomycetaceae > Kitasatospora > Kitasatospora sp. NPDC056651. The sequence continues at coordinate 21,153 of NZ_JBHTWX010000112.1, forward strand.
CCCACGAGGTGTACCGGTACGACGCCGGGCACGGGTCGCTGGTGGTGGAGGAGCGGATCAAGCAGCTCCGGCTGGAGATCGACTTCGTCCGACGGCACCTGCCCGCGGCGTCGGCGGGGGCCGGCGCGAGCGGTGCCGGGGGCACGGAGTGAGACGTCTGCTGATGCTCGCGGGGGTCGTGGTGGCCGGGGCCCTGGTGCTCACCGGCTGCTCGGGATCACAGCAGAACGACGCCGCCTGCCCGCCCCCGGTGGGCCCGCCGGCGCCGAACCCCTCGGCCGCGGTGCCCACCGGCACCGCGGTTCCGGCCGTACCCGCCGTACCCGCCACCCCTGCGGCTCCCGCGGTTCCCGCCGCCGGTGCCACCCCGCCCGCCATCCCGCCCGCCATCCCGCCCGCCACCGCGACCAAGGCGAGCGCGGTGGGCACCGGTACGGCCGTCCGGCCGGCGACGTACGAGCAGACCGACCCGGTCGGCACCGCGGACGGGACCGTGGAGCTCGCCAAGGGCTCGAAGGGCTCCGGCGGTTCCTCGGGTTCGAAGGGTTCCAAGGGCTCCAAGACCGGTCGCACCGTGCACCACCACATCGACCACTACGACTCCGACGACACCTCCGGCGGCAACGGCAACGGCCACTGCCACAGCGACCCGACGCCGCTGCCCACCGGCTCGTCCTCCCCGACCCAGCCGCCGTTCCCGGCACCGACGCCGACGCCGACGCCGACCGTGCCGCCCGCCAAGCCCGCTCCGGCACCGGCCCTGCCGACCCCGCCGAAGCGCTGAGGAGGGCCGGGAAGCCGCTCGGTCAGTCCAGGACCGGGTCCAGCCCGAGGACCCGGTCCTGCTCCGCCTCCGCCTCGCGGCGGACCAGGCGGAACCACATGAAGACCACGAAGCCGCCGAAGACGAACCACTCCAGGGTGTAGCCCAGGTTCTGGAACGCCCGCAGGGTGAGGCCGTCCCCGCCCTGCGGCTGCACGGTCGGCACGGGGGTCAGCCCGGCGGGCGCGTCGTCGGTGGCCACCCAGCCGTCGTACCAGCCGTCGTACTCCAGCACGTTCAGCAGCGACGCCCGGTTGATCATCCCCAGCTGCCCGGCGGGCAGGCCGCCCGCCACCGCGCCGTTGCTGCCCGCGCCCTCGTTGGCCTGCAGACGCCCGGTCACCGTCACCTGCCCGCCCGGCGGCGGCCCGGCGGCGCCCGCACCCGGCTCCCCGGGTGCCCAGCCGCGCACCACGGCGACGGCGTGCCCGTCGGCGGTGCGCAGCGGGGTGAGCACGTAGTAGCCCTGCTTGCCGTCCAGCACGCGGTTGGGGACGAGCAGCTGGTGCTCGGTGTCGTAGCTGCCGGTCACCGTCACGGTCTTGCCGACGGTCTCCGTGTTCACCTGCGGAGTCGCCTGATTGAGCAGGGCGTCGATCGGCCGGGCGTCACCCGCGGCGGTGACGGACTGCTTGACCTCCTGGTGCGTGGACACCCGGTCCTCGAACCGGCCGAGCTGCCAGGAGCCCAGCCAAAGGCACACCGCCACGGCCGCCACGGCCAGGGCGGTGCCGCCGAGCCAGCGGGGAGTCAGGAGGAACCGGTACACACCCCCACGGTAACCACTCCTCACACCCGTCCGGCCCCCGGGCCCCGGGCCACGGCCTCGTTCTCCGTCACCCGGGGGGTGGTCGCCCTGGGTGGTCACCCAGCGTGGTCACCCCGGGTGGTCACCCCGGGTGGTCACCCCGAGGTGGTCACCCCGACGTCGGCGAGCCCGACGGCTGCGGCGCCGGACCGTCCAGCCCCTGGACGCCACCGCGGTAGACGGTGCCGCTGCACGGCACCGGCAGCGTCGCCGTGGCGGCCGCCGGGCTGCCCGGGGCGGGGGTGTGGGCGAGGGTGACGGTCTGCGGCACGGTGGGCGGGTTGCCGCTCGGGGAGGCGGTCGGGCTGGGGTCCGTGCTGGGGCCCGCCGACGGGGACGAGGACGCCTGCGGGTTGGAGCTGGGCACGCTGCTGGTGCCGGAGGCCGGGGCGCCGGACTCCGTGGTGGGGACATCCGAGCGCAGGCGCGCCTGGTTGACGCCGGTGGACGGGCTGGTCACGGTGCCGGAGCCGGTACAGGTCTGGTCGGGGACCCAGGCGAACGGCACCCGGTACCCGGCCCGCGGCGCGAGCACCGGCGGCTCCGCGTCCATCGCGGGCAGGCCGGCGGCCGGATCGCCCGGGGCGTGGTCGGCGGTGCGGACGCGGCCGCGGTCGCCGCCGCTGACGGCGGTGACCTCCACCGAGCCGGGGCCGCCGAGCCGGCAGCTGCGCCCGGAGACGTTGTAGACGGTGAACGAGCCGTAGATCCGCCCGGCGCCGTCGGCCGTGCCGACCTGCGCGGCGCCCTCCCCGAGGTCCGTCCGGGTACACAGCGGGACGATGCCGCTGTCGCCCGCGCCGGAGCTCCCGCTGGGCGCGACGCCGCCGTCGGTGCGGGTCGCCGCGCCGCCGGGGACGTGCGAGGCGGCGGCCGTGCCCGGGGACGTGGGCCCGCCGGTGCCGCTCGGACCGGTGTGCGAGGCCGTACCGGTGCCGTCGGTGCCGGCGGCACCGCTGGGCGAGGTGGCGGCCGGGCTCTTGGCGGCGGCGGAGCCGGGGCCGCCGGAGAGCCCGAGGTGCTCCCCCTCGCGCAGGACGGGCAGGCCGATCGCGACGACGAAGGCGAGTGCGGCCGCCCCGGTCCAGGCGCCCCGCCGCGCGGCCCGCCGACGGGGCACCGCCCTCCGGATCCGCGGCAGCCCGCCCACCGAGGGCTGGATCCCGGAGACGGCGCCGTGCATCAGCTCCCGCAGCGTCCGTTCCTCGGCGGACAGCGCCACGAGGTCCGACAGGTCCGGGTTCTCCTGGGTCCCCTGGGTCCCAGGGGTCTCCGGGATCCCCGGTGCCCGGCCGACGGCACCGCCCGCCCCGTCCGCCGGTCCCACCGCGGCCCTGTCGGCCGGCCTGTCCTCCGGCCTGTCCTCCGGCCCCCGCCGACCGCCGTCAGCCTCAGCCATGTCCGGCCTCCATCTGGATGCGGAGGGCGGCGAGTCCGCGCGATCCGTAGGCCTTCACCGAGCCGAGCGAGATGCCCAGGGTCTCGGCGACCTGCGCCTCCGTCATGTCCACGAAGTAACGCAGCACCAGAACCTCCCGCTGACGGCGTTGCAGACCCCGAAGAGCGGCCTTCAACTGGTCCCGCTCCAAGGCATCGTAGGCACCTTCTTCTGCACTGGCCATGTCAGGCATGGGCTTCGGCAGCAGTCGCAGTCCGAGGATGCGGCGGCGCAGCGTGGAGCGGGACAGGTTGACGACCGTCTGCCGCAGGTAGGCCAGGGTCTTCTCGGGCTCGCGCACCCGGCGCCGGGCGGCGTGCACCCGGATGAACGCCTCCTGGACGACGTCCTCGCAGGTGGAGAGGTCGTCCAGGAGCAGCGCGGCAAGCCGCAGCAGCGAGCGGTAGTGCGCCTGGTAGGTCTCGGTGAGCAGGTCCTCGCTGGTACCCGCGTCGGTACCGGCACCGGAGTCCGCCGCACCGGGTGCGGCCGCCGTCATCAGGTCTTCTTCCGGCTTACTCACAGGCCACAGGGCGCGCGACGGGAAGGCCGTCGCGGCTCTCGCCGGGATGCCCGTCCTTGCCCCCACCATCACGTTCGCCACGCACGTTGGACACTCGATCCCCTGTCATGGTTGCCCGGCCCGGGGCCCATTCTTCCGCATCGACGGAAGAGGCCTCCAGGGGATTCCCCCGGGATTCCGGACAGATTGTGTCGAGGAGCGGACACAGGTATGGACACGGGGCCGTCCAAGACAGGGCCGTCCAACACGGGGCCGTCCGACACGGGGCCGTCCCCGGCTACTCCCCCGTCAGCTCCCCGGCCACCAGCTCCGCGAGCTGCACCAGGTTGAGCGCCGCCCCCTTGCGCAGGTTGTCCCCGCACAGGAAGAGGTCCAGCGCCTCCGGCTCGTCCAGCGCCCGCCGGACCCGCCCGACCCAGACCGGGTCCGTCCCGACCACGTCGTTCGGTGTCGGGAACTCGCCCGCCGCCGGGTCGTCGTAGAGGACCACGCCCGGCGCGTCCCGCAGGATCTCCTGGGCGTGCTGCTGGGTGACCTCGCGCTCGAACCGCGCGTGCACGGCCAGCGCGTGGGTGCGGACGACCGGGATGTGGACGCAGGTCGCCGAGACCTTCAGCGCGGGCAGGCCGAGGACCTTGCGGGACTCGTCGCGGATGCCCATCTCCTCGGCGGACCAGCCGCCCTCGCGCAGCCCGCCGGTCCAGGGCACCGCGTTGAGCGCGAGCGGGGCGGCGAACGGCCCCTGATCGGCGATCAGCGCGCGCAGGTCGCCGGTCTGCCGGCCGACCGGGGTCCCCGCCACCAGTCCGGTCTGCGCGCGCAGCGCGGCCTCGCCGGCCCGGCCCTCGCCGCCGGCGGCCTGGTAGGAGGCGACCACGAGCTGGGCCAGCCCGTACTCGGCGTGCAGCGCGCCGACCGCCGCGATCATCGCGAGGGTGGTGCCGGCCGGGCCGGCGACGATGCCGCGCGGGCGGATCCGCAGCGCGGCCGCGTTGACCTCCGGGACGACCAGCGGCACGTCATCGGCGGTGCGGAAGGCGGCCGAGCCGTCGATCACCACGACGCCCTTGGCCACCGCGATCGGCGCCCACTGAGCGGAGACCCGGTCGGGGACGGCGAACACCGCGACGTCGATCCCCGCGAAGGCCTCCTCGGACAGCGGGACGACCTCGACGGCCTCCCCGCGCACCACCGCCTCGCGGCCGGCCGGGCGCGGGGAGGCGACGAGCCGGATCTCGCCCCAGACGTCCTGGCGGAGGGAGAGCAGGCCGAGCAGCACCTCGCCGACCGCGCCGGTGGCGCCGACGACGGCGAGGTTCGGACGCCGGGTCATCGCCCGGCGTCCCGGCCCGGTGCCCGGGTCATCGCCCGGCGCCCCCGTTCCGCCCCCGGGTCATCGCCCGGTGCCGCCGTAGACGACGGCCTCGTCACTCTCGCTGTCCAGGCCGAAGGCGCTGTGCACGGCGCGGACGGCCTCCGGCACGTCGTCGGCGCGGGTGACCACCGAGATGCGGATCTCCGAGGTGGAGATCAGCTCGATGTTGACGCCCGCGGCGGACAGCGCCTCGAAGAAGGTCGCGGTGACGCCGGGGTTGGAGCGCATGCCGGCGCCGACCAGCGAGATCTTGCCGATCGCGTCGTCGTAGCGCAGCGACTCGTAGCCGATGCCCTCCTTGACCCGGCCGAGCGCGTCGATGGCCTTCTGGCCCTCGGTCTTGGGCAGGGTGAAGGAGATGTCGGTCAGGCCGGTCGACGCGGCGGAGACGTTCTGCACCACCATGTCGATGTTGACCTCGGCATCGGCGATGGCACGGAAGATGCGCGCCGCCTCGCCCGGCTTGTCGGGCACGCCCACGACCGTGACCTTGGCCTCGGAGGTGTCGTGGGCGACTCCGGAGATGATGGCCTGCTCCATCTCGCCCCCTTCGGGCTTGTTCGGGTTGTCGTTGCTGACGATCGTCCCGGGAAGACCCGAGAAGGACGAGCGTACGTGAATCGGGATGTTGTAGCGCCGGGCGTACTCCACACAGCGGTCGAGCAGCACCTTGGAGCCGGACGAGGCCAGCTCCAGCATGTCCTCGTAGGCGATCCAGTCGATCTTGCGCGCCTTCTTCACCACGCGCGGGTCGGCGGTGAACACGCCGTCCACGTCGGTGTAGATCTCGCAGACCTCGGCATCGAGCGCGGCGGCGAGCGCGACGGCGGTGGTGTCCGAGCCGCCCCGGCCCAGCGTGGTGATGTCCTTGCTGGTCTGGGAGACGCCCTGGAAGCCGGCCACGATCGCGATGTTGCCCTGGTCCAGGGCGGTGCGGATGCGGCCGGGCGTCACGTCGATGATGCGCGCCTTGTTGTGGACGGAGTCGGTGATGACCCCGGCCTGGCTGCCCGTGAAGGACTGCGCCTCGTGCCCCAGGGATTTGATCGCCATGGCCAGCAGCGCCATGGAGATGCGCTCTCCGGCTGTCAGCAGCATGTCGAACTCACGGCCGGCAGGCAGCGGTGACACCTGCTCCGCGAGTTCGATGAGCTCGTCCGTCGTGTCGCCCATCGCGGACACCACGACGACGACCTCATGGCCGGCCTTCTTGGTGTCAACGATTCGGCGGGCCACGCGCTTGATGCCTTCGGCATCCGCAACGGATGAGCCGCCGTACTTCTGCACGACAAGGCCCACGTGCGCTCCTCGACTCGAAGTCTTTTCCGGGGGCTGAAGGCCCCCGTACCCCCCTGGGGAGAGGGGGGTGCGGTCGTCGTCAGTCTACCGAGCAGGGGTGCTCCGACCGGCGCTTTCCATATGGTGAGACGGTAGTTTCAGCACGTGGGCGGCGGTGCGGAGGCCTCCACCGGCAGGTCTGCGGGCGATTCGGTACGGCTCCGGAGAATCGGCGGATCGCGGGGCGGCGATCCGGCCGGATTTCTTTTCCGGCCGACCCGCTGAGGCATTCGTCACAATGCGCGGACGCATTCGCGGAATGCCCGCCACCGGTTGTCTCCGCTTATCGGCCGAGGCCGAGCTCGGCCGCCATCAGGTCGCCCGCCTGCTGCTCCAGCTGCTCGTCGGTGAGCCCGTCGTCGTCGGTGTCCGCGCCGTCCGGCACCGCGCCGATCGGACTGTCCAGCCGGACGTGGGCGATCAGCGACTGCAGGGCCCGCAGCACCGCCGTGCAGGTCGTGCCCCAGTTGGAGAGGTACGAGAACTGCCACCACCACAGCGCCTCGCTGACCCGGCCCTCGCGGTAGTGGGTCAGGCCGTGCTGGAGCTCGCTGACCACACCGGCCAGGTCGTCCGAGATCCGGAAGGCGTTGGGCTTCTCCGGCGGACCGTACGGGTCGAAGACCTCGTGGTAGACGTCGATCGGCGCGAGCAGCACGGCGAGGCGCTCGCGCAGCTGCTCGCCGTCCGGCTCCGGGCCCGCGTCGGGCTCGAAACGGTCCTCCGGGACGACGTCCTCGATCGCGCCCAGCCGGCCGCCGGCCAGCAGCAGCTGCGAGACCTCCAGGAGCAGCAGCGAGACCGCGCTGCCCGGCTCGTCCCCCTTGGCGACCTCGGTGACGGCGAGCACGAAGCTCTCCACCGAGTCGGCGATCTGCACGGCGAAGTCGTCCGGCTCCGAACCGTGGCCGTGGCTGTGCGAGGTGTGGGCCCCCGGTTCCCCGTGGGACTGCTGGTGGGGGGTGTGGGGCTGCTGGTTGATCGTCCGGTCAGACATCGAGCAGTCGTCTCCCTTCGAAGGCGCGGCCGAGGGTGACCTCGTCCGCGTACTCCAGATCCCCGCCGACGGGCAGGCCGCTCGCCAGACGGGTCACCTTCAGGCCCATCGGCTTGCAGAGCCGGGCCAGGTAGGTGGCGGTCGCCTCCCCCTCCAGGTTGGGGTCGGTGGCCAGGATCAGCTCGGTGACCGTGCCGTCCGCGAGGCGCGACAGCAGCTCGCGGATGCGCAGGTCGTCCGGGCCGACGCCCTCGATGGGGCTGATCGCGCCGCCCAGCACGTGGTAGCGGCCGCGGAACTCACGGGTGCGCTCGACGGCGACGACGTCCTTGGGCTCCTCGACCACGCAGATGACGGCGAGGTCGCGACGCGGGTCCAGACAGACCCGGCACTGCTCGGCCTCCGCGACGTTGCCGCAGACCACGCAGAAGCGGACCTTGTCCTTGACCTCCAGCAGCGCGTGGGCGAGCCGGCGCACGTCGGTCGGGTCGGCCTGCAGCACGTGGAAGGCGATCCGCTGCGCGCTCTTGGGCCCGACGCCGGGCAGCCTGCCCAGTTCGTCGATCAGGTCCTGAACCACGCCCTCGTACAACGTCGCGCCTTCCCTCGGATGGTCGGTGGTGCTCCGGTGCCATCATCCAACGAATCGGGCGTCGGACACAGCGCCCGACGCCCGACTCCCACATAAATCACATGGGTCCATCGTCTGAACTTCAGACCTTCTGGCCCCAAGAATCCGGTGTTCAGAACATCAGAACACCGGAACGGCAGAACATCAGAACGGCAGGCCGGGGATGCCGCCGCCAAGACCCTGGGTCAGCGGGCCCATGCGCTCGGCCTGCATCTTCTGCGCGGCCTGGTTGGCGTCCCGGACGGCCGCCAGGACCAGGTCGGCCAGGGTCTCGGTGTCCTCCGGGTCCGCCGCCGCCGGGGCGATGGTCAGCGCCACCAGCTCACCGGCACCGGTCACCGTCGCCTCGACCAGTCCGCCGCCCGCCGTACCGTTCACCTTCGTCTCGGCCAGCTCCTGCTGGGCCTTCGCGAGATCCTGCTGCATCTTCTGCGCCTGCTTCAGCAGCTGCTGCATGTTGGGCTGGCCACCACCGGGGAACACGGCTGTCTCCTTGCTGTCACGGCTGTCTTGCGATGCTTCGTGCGTCACCGCCGAGCCTACGTGCTGCGTGCCGCACGGAGCCCCGGGAACAGGGCTCGGGTCAGGGACGGCTCGGGGACGGCTCAGGGGCCGCGGCCAGGCCCGAGGCCGCCGCCCCGATCAGGAGCCCTGGTGGTGGATCTCCTCCAGCACCGTCGCCCCCAGCTCGCGGATGATCAGCTCCTGGCCGGAGAACACGTCCTCCTTGAGGTCCGGGTCGTCCGCCTCCGGGATGTCGTCCTCCGGGGCCACCGACCGCACCGGCCGGGCGGGCTGAGCCGCCACGGGCGGCGGGGCCTGCACCGGCGCGGCCTGCACCGGCGCGGCCTGCGCGGACGGAGCCCGGACGGGCGCGGGCGCGGCCTGGACCGGCGCGGCCTGCACGGGCGCCGGGGCGGGCGCGGACATCGGCGGCGCGGCCGCCGCCGGACGCGCCGGGGCTCCCCAGCCGCCACCACCCTGGGCGCCGCCGGACGGCACACCACCGGACGGGCCACCGGCACCGCCGGACGGGTCGATGATGCACTCGACCCGCCAGTCCACGCCCAGCGCGTCGGCCAGCGCGGAACGCAGCACGTCGTCGCTGTTGCTGCCGACGAAGCTGTCCCGGGCTCCGGCGTTGATGAAGGACACCTGGAGCACGCTGCCGTCGAACCCGGCCACCTGGCCGTTCTGGCTGAGCAGGATCCAGGTGAAGCGGCGGCGGTTCTTCACCGCCTCCAGGATCTGCGGCCACAGCTGCCGGACCTGCGCGGCACCCTGCTGCGCGGCCGCCGACGGCTGCCCGCCGGGGGCCGCCGCCGGGGCGGGAGCGGGCACGGGGGCGGCCGGAGCCGGGGCGGAGGCCGGGGCCGGAGCGGCCTGCGGCGGGGCG
>NZ_JBHTWX010000113.1:0-30310 GCF_042792155.1 Kitasatospora sp. NPDC056651
GGCCGGCCCTCGTGGAGGGGCCGGCCCGGCGCCGTCCTCAGCCCTGCTGCGACGCGCGGCGCCGCATGGTGAGCAGCAGCAGGGCCACCGCCGACAGCACGGCGGCCAGCCGCAGCACGGTCGGGGCCGCCGACCAGCTGATCTGCCCCAGCGGGGAACCCGACTGGAGTCCGCCGCCCTGGCCGCCGGCCTGCTTCGCCTGCTGCATGGAGTACAGGGTGGTCGCGCTCATCGTGACCAGCGGGATGCCGAGGATCACGAACTTCCGCATCAGGTCGGAGATCTGGCGCGACAGGTAGCCGAGGCCCCAGCCCGCCAGCATGGCCGGGAAGAAGCCGGTGACCGCGCCGCCGACCAGCAGGCCGCAGGAGAGCAGGATCAGCGGGGATGGCTTGCGGGCCGCCGCACCGCCCTTCTCCCCGCCCGTCGCCTTGCCCTGGCCCTTGCCCTGGCCCTTGTTCTTGCCCTTGCCGCCCGTCTTCCCGGCGGGGGCCTGCGGCGGCGCGGCGGGAGCCGCCGGGGGCGGCGGCTTGAGCCAGCCCAAACGCGGCTTCTTCGCCGGTTCCGCCTTCGCCGGCTCCGGCTCCGGCGCCGACGCGGCCTCGTCGGCGGTGCGCTGCTCGGGGATCGGCTTCGGCGCGGGCCGCGGCCCGTCCGAGAAGTCGAAGAGCGTCATCGTCCACGGACCGGTGCTCTGCACCGTCGGCGGCGGGATCGCGTCCGCCCGGTCCTCGACGGCGGCCAGGTCCGGCAGGTCCAGCGACACGGCCGGGATGCCGGCGGTGCTCAGCGCCGGCGGGTCGTACACGCTGTCCGGGTCGAAGGCCGGCTCCGCGGCGGGCGGAACGGCGGGCGGAACGGCGGACGGAACAGCGGGCGGAACAGCGGGCGGAGCCTCCGGAGCCGAGGGGACCTCCGGGGCGCCGCCGGCCGCGTGCTCACCCGAGCCGCCGCCCGGGCGTTCGCTCCACGGCCCGCTCTTGCGCCACCACTCGCCGTCCGTCATCACCGACCACCCCGCCTCGCCCGTACCCGGCCGCCCACCGAGCCGCCCTCGGCGTGACGCTACCCACCCCGCCCCCGCCCACGCGAGTCCGACGGCGGGCGCCGCGGTGCGGCGGTGAGGCGTCAGCCGGAGGACACCCCGCCGTCCCCGCGCCCGACTAACCTAGGTCGAATGACCACACAGCAGGGCCCTCAACGCCGGGGCAGGTCCGCCACCGGCCCGCGCACCCTCGCCGAGGAGCTGCGCGCCCGTCCCGACGACGCGATCGCCGCCCTGCTCCGCGCCCGCCCCGACCTGCTGAACCCCGTCCCCGGCGACCTCACCCAGCTGTCCGCCCGGCTCTCCTCGCGCGCCTCCGCGCTGCGCGCCCTGGAGCGGCTCGACCGGTTCACCCTCCAGGTCGCCGAGGCGCTCGCCGCCGCCCCGGACGGCACCTCGCTGACCACCGTCCGCACCCTGCTGACCGGCCCGGCGAAGGTCAAGCCGCACCCCGCCGCCACCCCGCTCACCCCGGCCGACCGGTCCGCCGTCGCCACCGCCCTGCCCCGCGCGATCGCCACCCTGCGCGACCGGGCACTGCTCTGGGGCCCGGACAACGGTCTGCGGCTGATCCTCGCCGTGCGCGAGGCACTCGCCCCGACCGCCGGCAACCCCGGCCGCACCGGCCTCGGCCCCACCCTCTCCGACGCCACCGTCGGCATGTCCCCGGCCCGGCTCCAGCAGCTGCTCGCCTCGGCCGGGCAGCCCCCCACCCCGGACCCGGTCGGTGCCGTCGCCGCGCTCACCGGGCTGCTCACCGACCGCGCCCGCTGCACCGCACTGCTCGCCACCGCGCCCGAGGCCGCGCTGCGACTGCTGGACCGGCTGGTCTGGGGCCCGCCCACCGGCACCGTCCCGGACGCCACCCGCCCGGTCACCGCCGAGGACGCCCAGAGCCCGGTCGAGTGGCTGCTCGCCCGCGGCCTGCTGCTGCCCAGCAGCCCCGGCAGCGTCGTCCTGCCCCGCGAACTCGCCCTGCACCTGCGCGGCGGCCGCACCCACCGCACCGTCGAACCGGTCCAGCCCGAGCCGGCGCCCGCCGCCGCCCCGCGCGACCCCGAGGCGGTCGACCGCGCCGCGGCCGGCCAGGCGCACACCGCGGTCAGGACCGTCGAGGAACTGCTGGACGGCTGGGGCCTCACCCCGCCGCTGACCCTGCGCGCCGGCGGCCTCGGCGTCCGCGACCTCAAGCGCACCGCCCAGGCCCTGGAGACCACCGAGCAGCAGACCGCCTTCTGGCTCGAACTCGCCTACACCGCCGGACTGCTGGCCCCCGACGGCGAGGTGGACGAGCGCTGGGCCCCCACCCCGGGGTACGACACCTGGCTGCACCTGGACACCGCCGAACGCTGGTCCGTCCTCGCCGCCGCCTGGCTGGCCGCCACCCGCGTCCCCGCCCTCGCCGGCACCCCGGACGGGCGGGGCAAACCGCGCGCCGCCCTCGGCCCCGAACTCGACCGCACCCTCGCCCCGTCCGTCCGCCGCGCCGCCCTCGCGCTGCTCGCCGAGCTCCCGCCCGGCACCCCGGCCACCGCCGAGGAGCTGCTCCCCACCCTGCGGTGGCAGCGCCCGCTGCGCGGCGGCCCCGCCGGCCCGGACGGCCGCGAGCTGCGCGACGACCTCACCGCCTGGACCCTCGACGAGGCCGAGCTCCTCGGCATCACCGGCCGCGGCGCCCTGGCCGCCCCCGCCCGGGCCCTGCTCACCGCCGAGTCCGACCCGGCCGAGGTGCTCGCCCCGCTGCTCCCGCGGCCGCTGGACCACGTGATCCTCCAGCCGGACCTCACCGCGATCGCCCCCGGCCCGCTGCTCACCCCGCTCGCCCAGGCGCTCGCCCTGTGCGCCGACATCGAGTCCAAGGGCGGCGCGACCGTCTACCGGTTCACCCCGGCCTCGGTGCGTCGCGCCCTCGACGCCGGCCGCACCGCCGCCGACCTGCGCGCCTTCCTGGAACAGCACAGCCGCACGCCCGTCCCGCAGCCGCTCGGCTACCTGATCGACGACGTCGCCCGCCGGCACGGCGTCCTGCGGGTCGGCGCCGCCTCCTCCTACCTGCGCTGCGACGACCCGTCGCTGCTGGGCGAGGTGCTCGCCGACCGCCGCTCCGCCGACCTGCGGCTGCGCCTGCTCGCCCCCACCGTCCTCGCCTCCCAGGCCGCCCCGGACGTCCTGCTCGCCGCGCTGCGCGCCATGGGCTACGCCCCCGCCGCCGAATCCGCCGAGGGCGACGTGCTGATCACCCGGCCGGACAGCCACCGCACCCCGCCCCGCACCGCGCCCGTCCCCGTCCCCGACGGCCCGCCCGCGCCCGACGACACCCTGCTCGCCGCCGCCATCAAGGCCATCCGGGCCGGCGACCGGGCCGCCACCGCGAGCCGCCGCGAACCCACCCCGGACCCGCGCCACCTCCCCCGCACCGCCGCCGCCGAGACCCTGGCCGCCCTCCAGACGGCCGTCCTGCTCGGCGAGCGCATGTGGATCGGCTACCTCAACGCCGAGGGCATCGCCAGCCAGCGCATCATCGACCCGGTCAAGGTCGAAGGCGGCTTCGTCACCGCCTTCGACCACCATGCCGACGAACTCCGCACCTTCGCCCTGCACCGCATCACCGGCGTCGCGGAGCTCGACGAGTGAGGTCCTGAGGCCCCGAGCCTCAGTGCCCCTGCTGCGCCTCCTTCATCTTGTCCTGGACGACCTTGTCCGCCACGCTGCCGATCTGCGACTGCCCGATCGGCATCGAACCCCCGGTCGCGGTCTCCGCGATCAGGAACCCCGGCGCCGCGAGCAGCCCGCCGGGCCCCTCGCCGATGCCCGCGAGGGCGTGGGCCGAACCGGCCGAGGAGGCGGTGGCCGCGAAGGCCGAGCCCATCAGGGCGAGGGCGGTGAGAACACGCTTCGACTTCTTCATGGCCAGCTCAACGAGCCGGCACCCACCGCGGTCACTCCGGACCGCTCCCGAGCACCACCCGGGATGCGCGACACTGGAGGGTCTGCGTCAATCCACCCTGTCAGCCAGTGGAGGGCTTCCCCGCGTGAACGACGGACCGCTCATCGTCCAGAGCGACAAAACTCTTCTCCTGGAGATCGACCACCCCAAGGCCGCCGACTGCCGCCGCGCCATCGCGCCGTTCGCCGAGCTGGAGCGGGCACCCGAGCACGTGCACACGTACCGGGTGACGCCGCTCGGGCTGTGGAACGCCCGGGCGGCCGGGCACGACGCCGAGCAGGTGGTGGACGCCCTGGTGACGTACTCGCGCTACCCGGTGCCGCACGCGCTGCTGGTGGACGTGGCGGACACCATGGGCCGGTACGGGCGGCTCCGGCTGCTCAAGCACCCGACCCACGGCCTGGTGCTCACCACCACCGACCGGCCGGTGCTGGAGGAGGTGCTGCGCTCCAAGAAGATCGTCCCGCTGGTCGGTGCCCGGGTCGATCCGGACACCGTGGTGGTGCACCCCTCCGAGCGCGGGCAGATCAAGCAGGTGCTGCTCAAACTCGGCTGGCCCGCCGAGGACTTCGCCGGGTACGTGGACGGCGAGGCGCACCCGATCGACCTGGCGGAGGACGGCTGGACGCTGCGCCCGTACCAGGCCCAGGCCGTCGAGGGCTTCTGGCACGGCGGCTCGGGCGTGGTCGTGCTGCCCTGCGGCGCCGGCAAGACGCTGGTCGGCGCCGCCGCGATGGCGCAGGCCAAGTCGACCACGCTGATCCTGGTCACCAACACCGTCTCGGCCCGCCAGTGGAAGCACGAGCTGGTCAAGCGCACCTCGCTCACCGAGGACGAGATCGGCGAGTACAGCGGCACCAGGAAGGAGATCCGCCCGGTCACCATCGCCACCTACCAGGTGATGACCACCAAGCGGAAGGGCGTCTACGCCCACCTGGAGCTGTTCGACGCCCGCAACTGGGGCCTGGTGGTCTACGACGAGGTGCACCTGCTGCCCGCGCCGGTGTTCAAGTTCACCGCCGACCTCCAGGCCCGTCGCCGGCTCGGCCTGACCGCGACCCTGGTGCGCGAGGACGGCCGCGAGGGCGACGTGTTCAGCCTGATCGGCCCCAAGCGCTTCGACGCGCCGTGGAAGGAGATCGAGGCCCAGGGCTACATCGCGCCCGCCGACTGCTGCGAGGTGCGGGTCACCCTGACCGACTCCGAGCGGCTCGCCTACGCGACCGCCGAGCCGGAGGAGCGCTACCGCTTCTGCGCCACCACGGCGACCAAGCGGCGGGTGGTGGAGGCGCTGGTCAGGAAGCACGAGAAGGACCAGACGCTGATCATCGGCCAGTACATCGACCAGCTGGACGAGCTCGGCGAGGCCCTGGACGCCCCGGTGATCAAGGGCGAGACCAGCAACGCCCAGCGCGAGAAGCTCTTCGACGCCTTCCGGAACAAGGAGATCGGCGTCCTGGTGGTCTCCAAGGTCGCGAACTTCTCGATTGACCTGCCCGAGGCCACGGTGGCCATCCAGGTCTCCGGGACCTTCGGCTCCCGCCAGGAGGAGGCCCAGCGCCTCGGCCGGGTGCTGCGTCCCAAGGCGGACGGCCACGCGGCGCACTTCTACTCGGTGGTGGCCCGGGACACCGTGGACCAGGACTTCGCCGCCCACCGGCAGCGCTTCCTGGCCGAGCAGGGCTACGCGTACCGGATCATCGACGCCGACGACGTGCTGTAGGAGCTCTCAGTACCGGACACCGTCGCGCCCGAGGAAGATCACGCGCGCGGCGGTGTCCAGGGCGATGCCGACGTTGCGGACGGCGGTGGTCAGCGGGTTGCGGTGGCGCCCGGAGGCGGCGGTGGCGCCGGCCGGGCCGGATCGGGGGGTGCGGTTCGGGGTGCTCATGTCTTCAACGGTAGGCACCCGGACGGCCGCGGGCATCACTCCGAAGGGCGTATCCCCAGGTGCGCGGGTCGTCCTCCCGGTGTACGGAGGCCCCCGGGACCGGGGTAGGGCGAACCCCGAGAGCGGCGCGGCTGGAACCCTGAGGCCGACGGGTCTAAGATCGTCCGTCTGCCCCCTCCCGAACCGTGGTACCTGCTGAAGTCCCGCAGGCAGCCGGGGGAGGTGCCGACCGTTCGGCAACCGGTCGGCGTACCCACCGTGAGCTCCTACGATCCGCTGCGCCCGCCACCGGGGCAGCCGGAAAGGTTCGCTGTGCCCGCCACCCCCACCACCGATCCCCTCCAGCGCGAACGCGACCACCTGGCCGCGTCCAGGGCCGCGCTGCGCGCGATGCGCGCGGACGTCGAGTCGCTCGACATCCGCGACGTGACCGGCTCCTGGGTCACCACCGTCATCCTGCAGAACCAGATCGAGGCCAGGATCGCCGCCCTGGCCGACCTCTCGCACACCCCGTTGTTCTTCGGCCGCCTCGACTACCTCCACGCGATCAGCGAGGAGCTGTCCGAGGGCAGCGGGGGCGAGAGCTTCTACATCGGCCGCCGGCACGTCCACGACGCCGACGGCGACCCGATGGTGATCGACTGGCGCGCGCCGGTCTCCCAGCCGTTCTACCGGGCCAGCCGCACCGAGCCGATGGACGTCGAGCGCCGCCGCCGCTTCGGCTACACCGGCGGCGAACTCACCGCCTACGAGGACGAGCACCTCACCGACCCGGCCGAGACGGAGCGGACTTCCGCCCTGCTGGCCGCCGAGATCGAGAAGCCCCGCGTCGGACCGATGCGCGACATCGTCGCCACCATCCAGCCCGAGCAGGACGAGATCGTCCGCTCCGACATCACGGGCACCATCTGCGTCCAGGGGGCGCCCGGCACCGGGAAGACCGCCGTCGGCCTGCACCGCGTCGCCTTCCTGCTGTACGCGCACCGCGAGCGCCTCGCCCGCACCGGCACGCTGGTGATCGGGCCGAACAACGCCTTCCTCTCGTACATCGAGCAGGTGCTCCCGGCCCTCGGCGAGCTGGAGGTCGCCCAGGCCACCGTCCAGCAGCTGGTCGGGCACGTCGAGGTGCGGGGCGAGGACGGCCCGGAGGCTGCCCGGCTGAAGGGCGACGCCCGGATGGCCGAGGTGCTGCGGCGGGCGGTGCGGTCGGGCATCACGCTGCCCGCCGAGCCCTGCGTGGTGGTCCGCGGCTCCCGCCGCTGGCGCGTGCCGGCGTACGAACTGGTCGAGATCATCGAGGAGTTGAAGGGCCGCGAGGTCCGCTACGGCGCCGCCAGGGACGCCCTGCCGCAGCGCATCGCGCACGCCGTGCTGCTGAAGATGGAGCAGGGCGGCGAGGCCCCGGACGACCGGGTGCAGGACGCGGTGGCCCGCAACGCCGCGGTCAAGGCGGTGGTCAAGGAGTGCTGGCCGGCCGTCGACCCGGCGAAGCTGGTCCTGCGGCTGCTCTCCGATCCGGAGTTCCTCGCCGAGTGCGCCGACGGCGTCCTCACCCCCGAGGAGCAGCTGGCGGTGCTGTGGCCCAAGCCCGGCCGCTCGGTGAAGACCGCCCGCTGGACGCCGGCCGACGCCGTCCTGGTGGACGAGGCGACCGACCTGGTGCAGCGCACGCCCTCGCTCGGGCACGTGGTGCTGGACGAGGCCCAGGACCTCTCCCCGATGCAGTACCGCGCGGTCGGCCGCCGCTGCACCACCGGTTCGGCGACCGTGCTCGGCGACCTCGCCCAGGGCACCACCCCCTGGGCGACGGCGAGCTGGCCGGAGGCGCTGCGCCACCTGGGCAAGCCGGAGGCGCACATCGAGGAGCTGACCAAGGGCTTCCGGGTGCCGGAGGAGGTCATCGCGTACGCCTCCCGGCTGCTCCCGGCGATCGCCCCCGGCCTGGCCCCGGCCTCCTCGGTCCGCGAGGCCCCCGGTTCGCTGACGATCCGCCAGGTCGCGGACGGGGAGAGCACGGCGGCCGTCCTGGACGCCTGCCGGGAGGCGCTGGGGCACGAGGGCTCGACCGGCCTGATCGCCGCCGACGCCCGCGTCCCGCGGCTCGCCGAGGCGCTGACCGCGGCCGGGCTGCCGTACCTCTCCCCCGGCGCCGAGACCAGCGCCGAGGCCCGGCTCACCCTCGTCCCGGCCTCGCTGGCCAAGGGTCTGGAGTACGACTACGTGGTGCTGGACGAGCCGGCCGCGGTGATCGCCGGCGAGCCGGACGAGCGGACCGGCCTGCGGCGGCTGTACGTGGCGCTGACCCGGGCCGTCTCCGGGCTGACGGTGCTGCACGCCGAGCCGCTGCCGGAGCAGTTGGGGTGAGGCGCGCGAAGGGGCCGGTCCTCGGACCGGCCCCTTCGGACCCGCGCCCAGGCGTCGATCAGGCGTCGATCAGCGCCCGCCACTCGGCGACCTTGGCCGGGTCGACCGGCGTCAGCCAGCCGTCGGCCCGCACCGCGCCACCGACGTGGAAGGCGTCGAAGCCCTCCGCCCGCAGCTCCTTCAGGTGCTCGGCCCGCAGGCCGCCGCCGATCAGGATCCGCTGCCGGTACCCGGGCTCGCCGGCCCGCGCCAGCTCGGCGGACAGCACCGCACGCCCGGCGTCCACCCCGGCGGCGGAGCCGGAGGTGAGGAAGGTGTCCAGGCCGGGCAGTGCGCCGACGGCGGCCCGCAGGGCGGCCCGGTCGGCGCTGTGGTCGATCGCCCGGTGGAAGGTCCAGCGGCAGCCGGCGATCGCCTCGGCGACGGCCGTGGTCGTGGCCAGGTCGACGGCGCCCCGGGCGTCGAGGAAGCCGAGGACGAACTCCTCGGCCCCCTCGGCCCGCAGCGCGGCGGCCCGGGCGCACAGCTCGTCCACGTCGCCGGGGGCGAAGCCGTCCCGAATCCGCAGCATGACCCGCAGCGGGATGCCGACGGCGGCCCGGATCCGGCCGAAGTCCTCGACGGACGGGGTGAGGCCGTCGGCGGCCATGTCGGTGACCAGTTCGAGCCGGTCGGCGCCGCCCGACTCGGCGGCCTGGGCGTCCTGGGGGGTCAGCGCGATGACTTCGAAAATTGGTCTAGACATATTCGACAGAGTGCCACATCCGAAGACCCCCGGCGACCCCGGACCGGCGAGCTTCGGCCGAAAGCGACCACCCCCAGACCACCCCCGGCCACCCCCGGCCGCCACCGGCCGCCGCTCAGGCCGCCAGCCGCCCGCCCGGCCCGGACCGCCCCTTCCGACGGACCGCCAGCGCCAGCGCCACGGCCGCCACCACCGCCACCGCGGCCGGCTGCAACAGCTTCCAGACCCCGCCCTCCTGCTGCCACAGCCCGTGCAGATTGACGCTGAACACCCACGGCAGCGCCGCCAGACCCGGAACGGCCACCAGGTACCGGTCGCGCACCACCGCCACCACCATCAGCAGCGGCACGGCGACCATCGCCATCCGCCACTGCGAGTCCAGCTGGAACCAGCTGGTGTAGACGTTGTCCGTGAACGCCGCGAGCGGGGCCGCCACCGCCGCCGCCAGCAGCAGGCTCCGCTCCCGCCAGGTCGGCACCGGCAGCATGTCGCCCGGCGCGGCCAGCAGCAACAGGGCCCACATCACGAACGGGCCGTCCCACTGGAAGGCGTAGAGGAACTCCCAGAACGGCTGGAGCGTCTCCGGCGAGCGCGCCGCGCGCACGAGGTCCGCCACGGCCATCAGCGCCGCCAGTCCCGCCAGCAGCTTCGCCGCCCACCACCGGCCGGCCAGCGCCGCGACGGCGGAGAGCATCGCCGGCCCCAGCAGCGCCCAGTCCGGCAGGAGGAACGACGTCCCCCAGGCCTCGGGCGACGCGCCGGCCTCCAGGTAGCCCAGCAGCGCCTGACCCGCCGCCAGCCCGCCGACGGCCCCGGCCACCAGCGGCGCGGCCAGCGCCGCCAGCCGTCCGCCCCGGGACGTCGAGGTCAGCCCGGTCCGCATCCGCAGCCCGTACGCACCCAGGTCGAGCAGTTCCCGCGCCTTGTCGACCGGGCCCACGCCCTCCGTGGTGTCGGCGAAGACGACGACCAGCTCGTCGCCCCGCTCCCGGCGGTACCGGCCCGGGTAGAGCGCCAGCGCGGTCCGGACCGCGACGGTCGTGCCGCTCATGCTCATGCGAAGGCCCCCCCGACCCTCGGACGGACCGCGACGACGGAGACGGACAGTCGGCGCTCGGCCTCGGTGGCCACCGCCCGCAGCCGCTCGGCCTCGGCGGCCAGCGCCCCCCGGCCGTCGGCGGTCAGCGCGTAGCTGCGCCGGGCGCGGCCGTCCACCACCTCCTCGGCGGCGACCTCGATCAGGCCCTGCTGGAGCAGCCGGTCGAGCGCCCCGTAGAGCGTGCCGGTGCGCATCCTGACCCGGCCGTCGGAGATCTCGGAGATCTCCTGGATGAGCGCGTAGCCGTGCCGCGGGGCATCGGCCAGCGCGGTGAGCAGAAGCAGCGTCGGCTCCTGCATGGCGCGTTCTGTCATGCGCCTACATATATCGCCGACCGGCATATCCTGTCCACGGCGGGATCCCGGCAGAATGGGCCGCATGCCCACCGAGACCGACGACCTGCTCGCCGACTGGACCGCCCTGCTGCACCGCTGCGGGGCCGCCGCCGACCCCGGGCCGTACGGACGGGAGCTGCTGCGCCGCTGGGCGCAACCGTGGCGCCGGTACCACACCGTCGCGCACCTGCGCGCGGTGCTGGGCCACGTCGACGAGCTGGCCGGGCACGCCGCCGACCCGGACGCCGTCCGCCTCGCGGCCTGGTTCCACGACGCCGTGTACCGCCCCGACCGCACCGAGAACGAGGAGCGCAGCGCCGCCCTGGCCGTCCGCGCGCTGACCGCCGCCGGCCTGCCCGCCGAGCGGGTCGCCGAGGTCGAGCGCCTCGTCCTGCTCACCGCCGGCCACGACCCGGCCCCCGGCGACCGCGACGGCGAGGTGCTCTGCGACGCGGACCTCGCCGTCCTCGGCGGCACCCCCGAGGCGTACGCGGCGTACGCGGCCGCCGTCCGCGAGGAGTACGGCTTCGTCCCCGAGCCGGACTTCCGGGCCGGCCGGGCCGCCGTGCTGCGCCACCTGCTCGCCCTGCCCGCGCTCTACCGCGGCCCCGTCGCCCGCGACCGCTTCACCGCGGCCGCCCTCGCCAACCTGACGGCCGAACTCGGCACCCTGACCGCCGAACTCGGCGCCCCCTGACGCCGCCCCCGCGCGCCCGTCAGCTCCACCGCGCCCTCAGCCGGTCCGCGGCGGCCATGCCGCCCGTCACCGACAGGACCCGCCCCGCGATGGCCCACCACACGTCGTGGTCGGCCCCCGACACCTCCAGTACCCCCCACCACAGCCCGAGCCCGCAGCACCCGCCCAGCACACCCCACACCCAGCGCTTCATGCCGCGCACCGTACACGGCCGCTAGGAGAGCTCCCCCACCGGTGCCACCACCACGCCCCGCTTGCCGCACACCCAGTGCGGCTCCGGCCCCAGCTCGGGCTCCACGCCGAGCGCGTGCGGGTCCCCGTCGGCCGCGCAGTCGGCGCACAGCGGCCAGCGTCCGTACGCCTCCAGCAGTGCGTCCTGGACGTCCTGGGCGACCAGTCCGAGGACGTAATCGGTGCCGTCCGGCCACTGCTCCAGCCACCAGCGGCGGTGCGTCACGGCCTGCTCCACCAGCGAGACGACGGCGGCGTCCGCCACGTCCCGCGCGGTGAGGTCGGCCAGGATCAGTGCCCGCGCGTTGTGCAGGGCGTTCTCGATGTCGTCAGCAGCCATCCGTCCATTCTCCGACGCGACCGGGGCAACGACGAAAACGCCGCGTGGGCGGCTCCCCGAAGGGAACCGCCCACGCGGACGAGGAACCAGCCGATCCGATCGGAAAGATCAGGATCAGAAGTCCATGTCACCGCCCGGCATGCCGCCGCCGGCGGCCGCGGCGGCCTTCTCCGGCTTGTCGGCGATGACGGCCTCGGTGGTGAGGAACAGCGCCGCGATGGAGGCGGCGTTCTGCAGCGCGGAGCGGGTGACCTTGGCCGGGTCGATGATGCCCTCGGCGACCAGGTCGACGTACTCGTTGGTGGCGGCGTTCAGGCCGTGACCGGCGGGGAGGTTGCGCACCTTCTCCACCACGACGCCACCCTCCAGGCCGGCGTTGGTCGCGATCTGCTTGATCGGGGCCTCCAGCGCGACCTTGACGATGTTGGCACCGGTGGCCTCGTCGCCGTCCAGCTCCAGCTTGTCGAACGCGACACCGGCCTGCAGCAGGGCGACGCCACCACCGGCGACGATGCCCTCCTCGACGGCGGCCTTGGCGTTGCGGACGGCGTCCTCGATGCGGTGCTTGCGCTCCTTGAGCTCCACCTCGGTGGCCGCGCCGGCCTTGATGACGGCCACGCCGCCGGCCAGCTTGGCGAGGCGCTCCTGGAGCTTCTCGCGGTCGTAGTCCGAGTCGCTGTTCTCGATCTCGGCGCGGATCTGGTTCACGCGGCCCGCGACCTGCTCGCTGTCGCCGCCACCGTCGACGATGGTGGTCTCGTCCTTGGTGATGACCACCTTGCGGGCGGTGCCCAGCAGGTCGATGCCGGCGCTCTCCAGCTTCAGGCCGACCTCCTCGGAGATGACGGTGCCACCGGTGAGGATGGCGATGTCGCCGAGCATGGCCTTGCGGCGGTCACCGAAGCCCGGGGCCTTGACGGCGACGGACTTGAAGGTGCCACGGATCTTGTTCACGACCAGGGTCGACAGGGCCTCGCCCTCGACGTCCTCGGCGATGATGACGAGCGGCTTGCCGCTCTGCATGACCTTCTCCAGCAGCGGGAGCAGGTCCTTGACCGAGCCGATCTTGGAGTTGGCGATGAGGATGTACGGGTCCTCGAAGGTCGCCTCCATGCGCTCCAGGTCGGTGGCGAAGTAGGCGGAGATGTAGCCCTTGTCGAAGCGCATGCCCTCGGTGAGCTCGAGCTCCAGACCGAAGGTGTTGCTCTCCTCGACGGTGATGACGCCTTCCTTGCCGACCTTGTCCATGGCCTCGGCGATCAGCTCGCCGATCTGGGTGTCAGCGGCGGAGATGGAGGCGGTGGAGGCGATCTGCTCCTTGGTCTCCACGTCCTTGGCCTGGGCCAGCAGCTGGTCCGAGACGGCGGCGACGGCCTTCTCGATGCCGCGCTTCAGGGCCATCGGGTTGGCGCCGGCGGCGACGTTGCGCAGACCCTCGCGAACCAGGGCCTGGGCGAGCACGGTGGCGGTGGTGGTGCCGTCACCCGCGACGTCGTCCGTCTTCTTGGCGACCTCCTTGACGAGCTCCGCACCGATCTTCTCGTACGGGTCCTCGAGCTCGATCTCCTTGGCGATGGAGACACCGTCGTTGGTGATCGTGGGGGCGCCCCACTTCTTCTCCAGCACGACGTTGCGGCCCTTGGGGCCGAGCGTGACCTTCACCGCGTCGGCGAGCTGGTTCATGCCACGCTCAAGGCCGCGGCGAGCTTCCTCATCAAAGGCGATGATCTTGGCCATCAGAAGTGGTCCTCCGGGACACGGTCGACTGCTCGGACCAAGGGGTGCCCGCGACGGACGGCCCTGGTGCGCGGAGGTCCATTCCCCTACCGCTCCCGGGGGCCTCACCGACCCGGTCCGCTGTCACTCTCACACTGTGAGTGCTAACGCCAATGATTAGCACTCCGGGTGGTCGAGTGCAAGCCCCACCGCCGATCCGCGAGCCGCCGACGGAGCCGTCCGGGAACGCCACCGGAGCCGTCCGGGAACGCCGACGGGCCCGCACGACACGCGTCGCGCGGGCCCGCCGAGAAGCGAGTGGTCACCAGCCGTGGGGCCGAGCCGAGCTCCTGGAGCCGGAAGGGGTCAGACCGCGGCGCGGACCATGTCCGCCTGCGGGCCCTTCTGTCCCTGGGAGATCTCGAACTCGACCCGCTGGCCCTCCTCGAGGGTGCGGTAGCCGTCCATCTGGATCGCGCTGTAGTGGACGAAGACGTCCGCACCACCGTCGACCGCGATGAAGCCGTAGCCCTTCTCCGCGTTGAACCACTTGACGGTGCCCTGAGCCATTCCGAACTCCCCTAGTGCTGTGCTGGCCCTTCACGCGCCCGCAGGTCGCGGGCCCGGGTTGGTTGAAGGCCGGCCCGGGGAACCCCCCCTGGGCGCAGCCGTGCACGCCGCAACCCACCGTTCAGGACGCCAGGCGGCTTCCGTCGAGCGGGTGATTGCGTCGACCGCCGCTGAATGTATCCGGATCGACGCCCTCTGCAACAGAGCCAGCCACCGGTAATTCCGCCGGGGCGTCAAGGGACAGTACGGGCCGAATCGGAATGTTCTCGGCATTTCACGCCGGACATAGCGGACGAATTACTCAAATGTCCGCCGGAATTCTGACAGCAGCCTGACATGTTTCACGGGCCGGTCTCACCGGCCGAACGCCCTGGGGCTGAGCACCGCACGGGCCGAAAGGGAATCCCTGTTCCCAGCCGAGCCACACTCTACTCCGACTCGACCCGGAAATATTCCCGCCGGAATGCCGACGGTCGCCCGCGCGCACGGAGAGCCGAATTCCGTACGCGCGGGCGACCGCGGGTTCTCGCGAAGACTCAGCAGCCGCCGGCCACCGCCGGGATGATCGAGACGCCGGCACCGTCCTTGATCTCGGTCGCCAGGCCCTCGTCGAAACGCACGTCGTCGTCGTTCACGTAGACGTTCACGAAACGGCGCAGCTTGCCGGTGTCGTCCAGGATGCGGGCGGAGATCCCCGGGTGGTTCTTCTCCAGGTCGGCGATGACCTCGGCCAGGGTGGCACCCTCGGCGGTCACCTCGGCGGCGCCGCCGGTGTAGGTGCGCAGGATGGTGGGGATGCGGACGTTGGCGCTCATGACTCTCCTTGCGGGGGGCGGGTGGTTCAGGCGGACGCGAGGCCGGCGGCGCGGAAGGCGTCCAGCGTCGGGCGGATGACGGCGGTCATCCCGGCGTCGGAGACGGCGTCCAGGGTCTTCAGGCCGTCGCCGGTGTTGATCGCGACGGTCTCCTTGGCCGGATCCAGCTGACCGGTCTCCACCAGCTTCTTCAGCACGCCGACGGTCACCCCGCCCGCGGTCTCGGCGAAGATGCCCTCGGTCCGCGCCAGCAGCCGGATCGCCGCCACGACCTCGGCGTCCGTGACGTCCTCCACGGCGCCACCGGTGCGGCGGGCGATGTCCAGCACGTACGGGCCGTCGGCCGGGTTGCCGATCGCCAGCGACTTGGCGATGGTGTCCGGCTTGACCGGCTTGATCACGTCCCGGCCGGCCTTGAACGCGGCCGACACCGGCGAGCAGCCCTCGGCCTGGGCACCGAAGATCCTGTACGGCCGGTCCTCGACCAGGCCGAGCTTGATCAGCTCCTGGAGGCCCTTGTCGATCTTCGTCAGCTGCGAGCCCGAGGCGATCGGGATCACGATCTGCTCCGGCAGCCGCCAGCCGAGCTGCTCGCAGATCTCGTACGCCAGCGTCTTCGAGCCCTCGCCGTAGTACGGCCGCAGGTTCACGTTGACGAAGCCCCAGCCCTCGCCGGCCGTGTCGCCGATCAGCTCCGAGCAGAAGCGGTTCACGTCGTCGTAGTTGCCCTCGATGCCGACCAGCTCGCCGCCGTACACCCCGGCCATGACGACCTTGCCCTGCTCCAGGTCGTGCGGGATGAACACGCAGGACCGGAATCCGGCCCGGGCCGCGGCCGCGCCCACCGCGCCGGCCAGGTTGCCGGTGGAGGAGCAGGAGAGCGTGGTGTAGCCGAACGCCCGGGCCGCCTCGATCGCGCACGCGACCACCCGGTCCTTGAACGAGTGCGTCGGGTTGCCCGAGTCGTCCTTGACGTGCAGCTGGGCGGTGAAACCGAGCTCCCGGCCCAGGTTGTCCGCCTTCACCAGCGGGGTCCACCCCGGGTTCAGGTTGGGCTTGGAGGCCACGTCGGCCGGGACGGGCAGCAGCGGCGCGTAGCGCCAGATGGAGGCGGGACCGGCCTCGATCCGCTTGCGGAGCTCCTCGGCGCCCTCGCTGCCGAACTCGTAGGCGATCTCCAGCGGGCCGAAACACTCCAGGCAGGCGAAGCTGGGGCCGAGCGGGAAGCGGGTGCCGCACTCCCGACAGGACAGGGCGGCGGCGGGGCCGAGGTCCACGGAAACGGGTGCGGCGGTGTCAAGAGCCATGATGGCGAGGCCTCTCTCCTCATCTTCCCCGTGGCACGGTCGCGCCACAGGCCGGAATTGGCACCTGTCCCGCCGGAGGCCTCCGTGACGACGGCCGGGCGAGAAGGTTGCCGGGACGTCAACGGGCCGTTCCCTCAGTCCCTCTGGATGAGCTTGTGAAATTGTGGTGGCGCTCAACGGTGACCCCGGCGTGCGAAGGTCCGACCGCTGTACGAAGACTGTATCCGAAGGCGTCAACCCATGAACGGGACTGTCCGCCACGCGAGATGACCCGTTCCACCCGACCCCGCCGAGGAGACTCCCGTGCCCGCCGAACCGACCCCCGAGCTCCTCCCGCAGGCGGCGTCCTGGCTGCGCCGCCGCTCCTGGAGCGCGGCCGACCGGCCGGTGAGCACCCTCCTCGCCGCCAAGGAGCGCACCGGCCGCACCGTCAGCGTGGTCCTGCCCGCGCTGGACGAGGAGGCCACCGTCGGCGACATCGTCCGCACCATCCGCCGCGAGCTGATGGAACGCCTCCCGCTGGTCGACGAACTCGTCGTGGTGGACTCCGGCTCCACCGACGCCACCGCCGCCGTCGCCGCCGAGGCCGGCGCCCGGGTCGAGCACCGCGACGCCATCCTGCCCCGGCTGCCCGCCGTCCCCGGCAAGGGCGAGGTGCTCTGGCGCTCGCTGCTGGTCACCCATGGCGACATCGTCTGCTTCGTGGACGCCGACCTGCGCGAGTTCGACCCGGCCTTCGTCTCCGGCATCGTCGGCCCGCTGCTGACCGACGAGTCCATCCAGCTGGTCAAGGCCATGTACGACCGCCCGCTGGAGTCGGAGGGCGCCGTGCTGCCCGCCGGCGGCGGCCGGGTCACCGAACTCGTCGCCCGGCCCCTGCTCAACCTCCACTGGCCGGAACTCGCCGGTTTCGTCCAGCCCCTCGGCGGCGAGTACGCGGCCCGCCGCTCCCTGCTCGAACGGCTGCCCTTCCCCACCGGCTACGGCGTCGAGCTCGGACTGCTGGTCGACGCCCTGGAGCTGGCCGGCCTGGACGCGCTGGCCCAGGTGGACGTCGGCGTCCGCCACCACCGCCACCAGGACGGCCAGGCCCTCGGCCGGATGGCCGCCACCATCTACCGGACCGCCCTCGAACGCCTCGACCGCACCCACCGCCTCAAGGCCTCCGCGGACCTGGTCCACCCCCACCTCACCCAGTTCACCCGCGACCCGCGGACCCGGGCCTTCGTCGCCCACACCCACCCGGTCACCGCCCGGGAACGCCCCCCGATGCACACCGTCCCCGAGTACGCCACCCGCCATTAGGGGCCCGTCTCCGAACTCCCGCCTGCGGGGCGACGCCGGGAGCTCGAAGACGGGCCCCACGGGTTTGCCGCCCCGCACCCCCGGCAACATGCCAACCATGGGCGAACTCACGACCAACCGTTCGAGCGTGACCGGCACCGCCCCCGTCCTGGTGGCCTCCAACCGGGGACCGGTGTCCTTCAGCACCGCCGACGACGGCACGCTGATCCTGCGGCGGGGCGGCGGCGGCCTGGTCTCCGGCCTCTCCGCGATCGACGACCCGAACGCCGTCTGGGTCTGCGCCGCCCTCAACGACTCCGACCGCAGAGCCGCCGCCGAGGCCCCCGACGGCCGCCTCGACCTGGCCGGCCACGACGTCGGCGGACAGGCCGTGCGGATGCTGGACATAGACCCGCAGACCTTCGCCCGCGCCTACAACGGCGTCGCCAACTCCACCCTCTGGTTCGTCCACCACCTGCTCTACGCCACCCCGACCGCCCCCTCCTTCGACGCCGACTTCCGCACCGAGTGGGCCGCCTACCAGGCCTACAACGAGGCCTTCGCCGAAGCCCTGGCCCGCGAAGCCGCCCCGAACGCCGCGGTCCTCATCCAGGACTACCACCTCTCACTGGCCCCGGCCCTGCTCCGCGAAGCCCGCCCCGACCTGCGGATCGGCCACTTCTCGCACACCCCCTGGGCCCCGCCCGAGTACTACCGGATGCTGCCCGACGACGTCGCCCGGGCCGTGCTCACCGGCATCCTGGGCGCCGACCGGGCCGGCTTCCTCACCGAGCGCTGGGCCCGCGCCTTCGCCGCCTGCTGCGCGGACCTCCTCGGCGCCACCGTCGACCACGACGCGCTCACCGTCACCCTCGACGGCCGCACCACCACCCCCCAGCCCTCGGCCGGGGGGACCCCCGTTCGGCGAACTACACGCCTCGGCGTCCACGCCCTCGGCGCCGACGCCGACTTCCTGCGCGAACGCTCGCACCGCCCCGACGTGGACGAGCGCCTCGCCGCGCTGCGCGAGGCCGTCGGCGACCGCCGCACCATCGTCCGGGTCGACCGCACCGAGCTCAGCAAGAACATCGTCCGCGGCCTCCAGGCCTACCGGCACCTGCTCCGCACCCGCCCCGAGTGGCACGACCGGGTGGTGCACATCGCCTTCGCCTACCCGTCCCGCACCGACCTGGCCGAGTACCGGCACTACACCGCCGCCGTCCAGGAGCTGGCGGCCGCCGTCAACGCCGAGTTCGCCACCCCCGACTGGCAGCCGCTGATCCTGCACGTCGACGACGACTTCCCGCGCTCCCTCGCCGCCTACCGGCTGGCCGACGTCGCCCTGGTCAACCCCATCCGGGACGGCATGAACCTGGTCGCCAAGGAGGTCCCGGTGGTCTCCGACCACGGCTGCGCGCTGGTCCTCTCCCGCGAGGCCGGCGCCCACGCCGAGCTCAAGGACGACGCCCTCACCGTCAACCCGTACGACGTCATCGCGACGGCCGACGCCCTCCACGCCGGCCTGACCATGGGCCGCGAGGAGCGCGCCGACCGCACCAAGCGACTGGCCGCCGCGGCCACCGCGCTCCCCCCGCAGCAGTGGTTCCTGGACCAGCTCAACGCCCTGTGAGCGCCTCCCCCAAGGCCTCCAGCAGCTCCACCACGCCCTCCGGCCCGGCGACCACCAGGTCCGCCCGGTCGGCCAGCTCGCGCACCGGCGCGTCCCCCACCGCGCCGGCGCACACCAGGACCCCGGCCACGCCCTCGCCGCGCAGCTTCCCCACCGCCGCGAAGGCCGCCACGTCCCCCAGGTCGTCCCCCGCGTAGAGCACCGAACGGGCCCCGCGCTCCCGGAGGAACCCGGTCAGCGCCGCCCCCTTGTCCACCCCCGGCGGCCGCAGCTCCAGCACCAGCCGCCCGGGTTCCACCACCAGCCCGTGCCCGGCCGCCAGCTCCTCCACCGGCGTCCGCAGCAGCTCCAGCGCCTGCTGCGGCGCCGCCGTGCGCCGGGTGTGCACGGCCACCGAGCGGCCCTTGTCCTCCACCCAGGTCCCCTCGGGCGCGGCCACCCGCGCCAGCACCTCCGGCAGCTCCGCCCGTACCCGCGCCACCCCCGGGTGCACCTCCGG
The DNA here is from genome assembly GCF_042792155.1 of Kitasatospora sp. NPDC056651. Classification (NCBI taxonomy): domain Bacteria; kingdom Bacillati; phylum Actinomycetota; class Actinomycetes; order Kitasatosporales; family Streptomycetaceae; genus Kitasatospora; species Kitasatospora sp. NPDC056651. The sequence goes on from NZ_JBHTWX010000113.1 coordinate 19,516, forward strand.
CGCCGAGAGCTCCCCGTCCTCCCACCGCTCGGCGCCGTAGTGCCCCAGCACCACCACGCCCGGCAGGCCCGCGAACCCGCCGTACTCGACCGCCAGCGCGGCCGGGCGGCCCGTCACCACCACGACGGCGCCGACCACCGGGGCCAGCCGCCGCAGCGCCCCCGCCACTCCCGGGTGCGCCCGCGCCTGCCCCGGGTCCGCCACGATCGGCGCCAGCGTCCCGTCGAAGTCCAGCCCGATCACGGCCTCCCGGGGCGCCGCCAGCACGGCCCGCACCCCGTCCCGTCCGGCCTCGGTCCCCGGTACGAACATCTCTTGAAAGCCCATACCGAAAGCCCTACCCCGGAGCCGGCGGCTCCGCACCCGGCGGCTCCGGACCCCAGCCGGTCCGAGCACCCGGCCGGTCGTCCGTCAGCGGGCGCCCCGGCGCGCCTCCCGGATCCGCCGCAGCCGGTTCACCAGCACCGGCGCGTGCGCCAGCGCCTCCTCCCGGTCCAGCAGACCGTTCAGCAGCTGGTAGTACCGCGTCGGGGAGAGCCCCAGCTCCTCCCGGATCGCCCGCTCCTTGGCCCCCGCCGTACGCCACTGCCGCCCTTCCAGCGCCAGCACCGCCCGGTCCCGCTCACCCAGCTCACCCCGCTCGCCCGGCTCACCCGGCTCGCCCATCGAGAACACCTCCGCCCGCCACTACGGAGTGTCATTCTCCCGCGCGACCCCGACACACACTGCTCTCCCCGCCGGGCCGCCGCCCGCACTAACGTCGCCCCCATGACCACGCCCAGCTTCGCCGTGCACATCCCCACCGCCGACCTCGACCCCGACCCGCTCGACCCGTCCCAGGTCGTCTCCGGCACCCCCGAGGTCACCGGCCGGGTGCTGTCCGAGTCCGCCGACGGCCGCCACCTGCGCGGTCTCTGGCAGATCACCCCGGGCGTGGTCACCGACGTCGAGGCCGACGAGATGTTCGTGGTGCTCAGCGGCCGGGCCACCATCGAGATCGAGGGCGGCCCGACCCTGGAGGTCGGCCCCGGCGACTGCGCGGTGCTGCGCGAGGGCGACCGCACCACCTGGACGGTCCACGAGACGCTCCGCAAGGCCTACGCCATCACGCTCCCCTGACCGGGCCCGCCCCCGCCCGGACCGGGGCCGCCGCCCGGCCCCGGTCCCGGTAGGTCCCGGCCGGTGCCCAGGTCCTGTCCGGCCGGACAGGACCTAGTGACGGACCCTCGCCGCCTCCTGCGCCGCCGCGTCCTGCAGCCCGCCGAGCACCTGCTTCGGGTCCCCGGTCACCGCCAGGCCGATCCCGGCCTTGATCCGGTCGCTGACCACGCCCCAGGCCGGGTCCCCGAAGGGGTAGAAGCTCGCGTTGGTCAGCCCGACCGCGAACTGCTTGAGGTCCTCGTGCTTCGGGTCCGAGGCCATCTGGTCGAACGCGTCCTGGGTGACCGGCAGCAGGTTGTACTGCTCGTCGAACTTCAGCTGGTTGTCCTTGCCGTAGACGAACGACAGGAACTTCTTGATCTCGTTCTTGTGCCCGTTCGCCTTGAACGCCGTCATCCAGTCCGCGACCCCGAGGCTCCCGGTCCGCCCCACGCCGTCCTTCTTCGGGATCGGCGCCGTCCCGAACTCGACGTTCCCGGCGGTGGCCATCCGCAGCAGCGTCGGGTGACCGTTCAGCATCGCGACCTTCCCGGCCGCGAAGTCCCGGAACGCGGGGGTGCGGTTCACCTTGCCGGGGTCCGGGTACGTCAGGCCGGGGCCCACCAGGTTGGTCTTCAGCCAGCCGAACGTCGCCTGGTTCTGGGCGCTGTCGATGGTGTAGTTGCCCACGTCGTCGGAGATGCTGCCGCCGCCGCTCAGCGTCCACAGCATCGACTCGGCCGGCGCCTCCTCCGGGCCGAGCGGCAGCCCGTACGGGGTCACCCCCGGCACCTTGGCCTTGATCTTCTCCGCGTCCTGCCGCAGTTCGCTCCAGGTGGCCGGCGGCTGGCTGATCCCGGCCTGACGGAACATCGCCTTGTTGTAGAAGAGCACCCGCGACGAGGAGACGAACGGGATCCCGTACTGGGTGCCGAGCACCTGCCCGGTGTGCGAGAAGGCCTCCAGGAAGTCGGCCTGGGTCTCCAGCGAGAGCACGTCGGACGCCGGGTACAGCCGGTCCGCCGCGACCTGGTCCGCGAAGCCGCCGGTCTGCAGCAGGTCCGGCGACTTGCCGGCCGCGATCATGTCCTCGACCTTCTTGCCGATCTCGGTCCAGGAGTCCACCTCGACGCTGACCCTGATCCCGGGGTTGGCGGCCTCGAAGTCCCTGGCGACCCCGTCCCAGTAGTGCTGGGAGCTGGTCTCGGGGCTCTCCCCGTAGTCGGCCGCGACCAGTCTGAGGGTGACGGTCCCGTCGTCCTGCCCGCCGCAGGCGCTGGCCGCGATGAGCACCAGTGCTCCGGCCAGCGCACCGCCGAGCACACGGGTGGGAACGTGGGCGCGCCTGTTCAACGCGGGTACCGCCTTCGGGGGGATGCGACGGGGAGAAAGGCCGGCCGGAACGGGGGCATCCGGCGGGGGGAGGCGCCACACTGTCAAACCCGCCGACCACCGGTCCACACCAGCGGCCCGGACCGCCCCAGGAGTTATCGAAGTGCCCGGAGTCATTGCACGATGCGCAACACGACCCCCGTCCCGGCTCCCCGCCTCCGCCCCGCGCGCACCGGACGCAAAGCCCCGCACACGCCGCAGCTGCGACAAAGCTCACCCAATATGGACCAGACCAATCCGACAACTGGACTAGACCTCTTCGACCCGACCAAGGGAAACTGTCCTCCGTGAAGCACGTCATCGCACTCGATGTAGGCGGCACCGGCATGAAGGCCGCGCTGCTCGCCCAGGACGGCTCCGTGCTGTTCGAGGCACGCCGACCGACCGGGCGGGAGCACGGCACGGACGCCGTCGTCGCCGCCATCCTCGACTTCGCCACCGACCTGGCGGACGAGGGCCTCAGCCGTTTCGGCGTCGCCCCGCTCGCGGCCGGTGTCGCCGTCCCGGGCACGATCGACGAGAAGAACGGCATCGCGGTCTTCTCCGCCAACCTCGGCTGGCGTGAGCTCCCGCTGCGCAAGCTCCTCGGCGAGCGCCTGTCCGGACCGGACGGCGGCACGATGCCGGTGGCCCTCGGCCACGACGTGCGCTCCGGCGGCCTGGCCGAGGGCCGTCTCGGCGCCGGCCGCGGTGTCGACCGCTTCATCTTCGTCGCCCTCGGCACCGGCATCGCCGGCGCCATCGGCATCGACGGCCGGATCGAGTCCGGCGCGCACGGCTACGGCGGCGAGATCGGCCACGTCGTGGTCCGCCCGGGCGGCCCGCAGTGCGGCTGCGGCGCCCGCGGCTGCCTGGAGACGCTGGCCTCCGCCTCCGCCGTCTCGCGCGCCTGGGCCGAGGCCAGCGGCGACCCCGACTCCGACGCGGCATCCTGCGCCGCCGCGGTGGACGCCGGGGACGAGCGCGCGCTCGCGGTCTGGCAGCGCGCCGTCGAGGCCCTCGCGGACGGGATCATCGTGGCCCAGAGCCTGCTCGACCCGTCCACGGTGATCGTCGGCGGCGGGCTGGCCGAGGCCGGCGACACCCTCTTCACTCCGCTGCGCGCGGCGGTCACCGAGCGGCTGACCTTCCAGATGCCCCCGAAGGTCGTACCCGCCATGCTCAAAGACACCGCCGCGTCCCTGGGCGCGGGCCTGCTCGCCTGGGATCTGCTCTCCTTGGAGGTGACCGCGTGACCACCGCGGACCGTGACCGTACTGCCCTGGCCGGCGCCCGACTGGTGCTGCCCGGCGGCGTCGTCGAGGGCGACCGCCTCTCCGTCGAGGGCGAGCGCATCGCCGGCCTCGGCGGCGACACCGCGCCCGGCGACCTCGACCTGACCGGGTACACCGTCGTCCCCGGCTTCGTCGACCTGCACGTCCACGGCGGCGGCGGCGGCGCGTACACCTCCGGCATCGCCGAGGAGGCGCTGCTGGCCGCCCGCACCCACCTGGAGCACGGCACCACCACCACGGTGGCCTCCACCGTCACCGGCGAGATCGACGAGGTCGCCCGCCAGGCGCACGTCCTCTCCGAACTCGTCGAGGACGGCGTCCTGGCCGGCATCCACTTCGAGGGCCCGTTCATCTCGCACAACCGCTGCGGCGCCCACCGCCCCGACCTGCTGCGCGACCCCGACCCGGCGCTGGTGCGCAAGCTGGTCGACGCCGCCCGCGGCCACGCCAAGATGGTCACCCTCGCCCCCGAACTGCCCGGCGGCCTGGACTCGGTGCGGATGCTCGCGGACCTCGGCGTGATCGCCGCCGTCGGCCACACCGACTCCGACTACGCCACCACCCTGGAGGCGATCGAGGCCGGCGCCACCGTCGCCACCCACCTGTTCAACGCCATGCCCGGCATCGCCCACCGCGCCCCCGGCCCGATCGTGGCGCTGCTGGAGGACGAGCGGGTCACCGTCGAGCTGATCAACGACGGCGTGCACCTGCACCCCTCGGTCCTGGACCTCGCCTACGGCACCGCCGGCGCGAGCCGGGTCGCCCTGATCACCGACGCGATGGGCGCGGCCGGCATGGGCGACGGCCTGTACCCGCTCGGCCCGCTCCAGGTCGAGGTCAAGGACGGCGTCGCCCGGCTGGTCGAGGGCGGCGCGATCGCCGGTTCCACCCTCACCCTGGACGTGGCGTTCAAGCGCTCGGTCACCGTCAACGGGCTGAGCCTGAGCCGGACCGTCGAGTCGCTGTCCGCCACCCCGGCCCGGCTGCTCGGCCTGAGCGACTCGATCGGCTCGCTGGAGACCGGCAAGTTCGCCGACCTGGTCGTGGTCGACTCCGGGAGCTACGACCTGGTCGCCGTGATGCGCCGCGGCCGCTGGGTCCTCGGCGGCGAGAGGTTCGAGACCGTCAGGTCCGCCTGAACGAAGCCGACGGCCGCCCTCCCCCTCGGGGACGGGCGGCCGTGGTGTGTCCGGGGCCGTGGTGTCCGGGGCCCGGCGTGTCGGGCCCGGTCAGCCGCTCGGCTCGACGGTGATCTGGTCGATCAGGATCGACGTCCCGGCGGGCACCGTGAAGGTCACCGAGTTCGGCCCGGCCTGGAACTGCGGCAGTATCCAGGTGGTGAACCACGAGGACGCCGGGTCCTTGGCGGCGCCGTACGTCCGGTAGGTCACCCCGCTCGGCCAGTCCTTGCCGTTCACGGTGGCGCCGCCCTTGAACTCTCCGCTGCCCGTGTAGTTGTAGTGCACGGTCAGCTTGTACGTCCCCGCCGTCGCGACGTCGCCGGTCCAGGCCACCGTGCCGCCCGGCTGGAGCGTCAGGTAGCCGCCGTCGGCGGACTTGGCGCCCTTGACGCTGTTGCCGACCGGCGCGTTCTGCCCCTGGAGCTGGCTCGCGTCCACCGTCACCGGGCCGGAGCCGACGGTCGCGGTCGCGGAGGGCCCGGCGCTCGCGGTGGTGGCCGTCGGCACCGGGGTGGTCGGGGCCGGCGGGGCGGCGGACGTGGCACCGCCCTTGGCGTCCTTGGTGTCGTCCCGGTCCCCGGTGGAGAGCGCTATCCCGGCGCCGATCGCTATCGCCGCGATCACGGCGACCGCACCGATCACCGCGCCCTTGCTCCGGCCGCTGCCGCGGGGCTCCTCGCCCGGCTGCGGACGGGAGTGCTCGGCGTAGCGGTTCTGCTGGGTGGGCGCGGCACCGTACTCGGGCTGCTGCGGCGCGCCGGGCTGACCGCCGTACGGGGCCTGCGGCTGGCCGCCCGGGTACCCCTGCGGCGGCATGCCCTGCTGGCCGTACGGCTGCTGGGGCTGCTGCGGTGCCCGCGGCGGCGCTCCCTGCGGGTAGCCGTACTGCGCGCGCCCGACCTCCATCGGGCGGTTGTACGACGTGCGCGGGACCCCTTGCTGCGGCTCGGCCGGCTGCCCGGTGGAACCGTCGGCCGGGCGGTAGAGGTAGCCGAACGGGTCGTCGTCCTGCGGGGCACCGCCCCCCTGGCCCTCGGGCACTCCGTTGCTGCCGGCGGTCGTCACGGTGGTCTGCTCCCCCATCCGGTGCGCCGCCGGCTGCGGGCGGCGCAGATCATGGACGCTGTCGTACCGGGAACCCTACCTGTCGTATGTGACGGCGGGGAAAAGAGCCCTTGACAACCCGCGGGTAACCCGGCCCGACCAGGGCGGACCGCGCATCCGGGGGACTTCCGGCCGCGCCGCTCAGCCCGCGCGCCGGTGCGAGCGCTCGCCGCGCGCCCCGCGCACCGCGCCGCCCCTGGCGCGCTTCTCGTCGTACATCCGCTCGTCCGCGGTGTGCAGCACCTCCTCGATGCTCATCCCGCAGCCGGCCCAGCCGACCCCGAGGCTCACCCCCACCCGCATCGCCCGGCCGTCGATCCGCATCGGCGGGATGATCGCGCCGCGCAGCCGGTGGGCGAGGTCCTTGGCCTCCTCGCGGCCGATCCCGTCGGCCAGCACCACGAACTCGTCGCCACCGAGCCGGGCCACCGTGTCGCCGTCCCGCACCGCCTGGCTCAGCCGCCGGGCGACCTCGACCAGCACCGCGTCGCCCGCGTTGTGGCCGAACCGGTCGTTGATCGACTTGAAGCCGTCCAGGTCGCAGAAGAGCACCGCGAGCCCCTTGTCCACCGTCGCCGCGCCACCGGAGCGGAACGGCGCCGACCAGGCGTCGCCGCCCGGACCGTACTCGGCCGGGACCACCGCGTGCACGTGCTCCCCGTAGCCCGGGCCGAACGCCTCGGGCAGCCCGTAGCCGTGCGCCGGCCCGCCGTACGGGTCCGCGCCCTCCGCCCGGTGCCCGCCGTAGGAGTCGGCCGGGTAGCCGTACGGCTGCGGGCAGGCCGCCGCCTCGGCCGGGCCGGTGGCGCCGACCAGCTGCGGCTGGGGACAGAGCCGGCGGGCCAGCCGGGACTTGAGCTCGGCACCGTTCGGCAGCCCGGTGAGCGCGTCGTGGCTGGCCCGGTGGGCGAGCTGGAACTCGTGCCGCTTGCGGTCCTCGATGTCCTCGACGTGGGTGAGCAGGAAGCTCGGGCCCTCGGCCGCGTCCGCGACGATCGAGTTGCGCAGGCAGACCCACTGGTAGCCGCCGTCCCGCCGGGACAGCCGCAGTTCCGCGCGGCCGCTCTCGGCGCTGGTGCGCTCCAGCAGCGCCCGGTCCTCCGGGTGCACGAGGTCGGCGAAGCTCTGCTGGCGCAGCACCGCCCGGGGCCGGCCGAGCAGCCGGCACAGCGCGTCGTTGACCCTGGTCAGCTGGCCGCGCCCGGCGCCGTGCAGCTCCGTGATCGCCATCCCGCTGGGCGCGTACTCGAAGGCCTGGCGGAAGCTCTCCTCGCTGGCCCGCAGCGCCTGCTGCTCCTTCTCCAGGCGGGCCAGCGCGCGCTGCATCTCGGCCCGCAGCCGGGCGTTGCCGATCGCGATGGAGGCCTGCAGCGAGAACATCTCCAGCGCCTCGCGGGTCCACGCCCCGGGCCGCTTGCCGCTGCGCGGGCGGTCCACCGAGAGGACGCCGAGGAGGTCGCCGCCGGCGCTGTACATCGGGGCGAGCAGCCCGTCGGCGGGGTGCCAGTCGTTGGCGTACACCGGCAGCGGGCCGTCCCCGATCCAGCGCGGGATGTCGCTGGCGACGGCCCAGCCGCGGTCGTACGGCAGGAAGCGCAGGGTGCCCCAGTGGTCGCTGACGCCGAGCAGCCGGTCCCAGGACTCCCGGGAGCCGACCTGGCCGAGCAGGACGGAGGGGCCACCCATCGGGCTCTCCTCCAGCTCCCAGACGGCCGCCACCACGAGGTCGCCGTCCGGCCGGACCAGGCTGACCGCGGCGGCGTCGAAGCCGAGCCCGTGCACCGCGCCCTCGACGACGGCCTGGAGGGTGCCAGCGAGGCTGCGGGCAGCGTTGAGGTCCGCCACGACCCGGTGCAAGGTGCGGAGGGTCGCGAGACGGACGTACGGCTCCGACTCGGCTTCCATGCGGGGGCTCCCCGGCTTCTTCGGATAGTTCTTGATTGGTTATCGTCCGATTGCCAGAAGAACTGAATCACAGGGAGCACAGCGCTCGGCACGCTCGGTCAGCAATAGGGCATCACTTGTGACTTAAATCACACAAGACTAATGCACCCTTAATCAGTTCATCCGTCTCATAGCGAGACATATGGCCCCATCGGAACATTTCTCGTGGTCGACCGCATTGGCCCCGGGCTGAAGCCGACTGGGCCCGCCGACCGGGCGGCTTCACTCCTTGGGGGTGAGTTCGGCCACCGGGCGCAACCCTTCGGCCGGACCTGCGGTCCTACGACCAAGGCCCGATGCCGTTTCTCCCGGACCCCGACTACCGTGCGGTACGTGCACCCGTCCCCGCAGCCCGAAGCTGCCCCCCACGCCACGCCCGACGAGTTCCGGGCAGCTCTCTCCCAGCTCGCCGCCGGCGTGAGCCTGGTGACCGTCCACGACCCGGACGACGGCGAGGACGTCGGCATGACCGCCACGTCCTTCCTGTCCGTGTCGCTGGAACCGCCGCTGGTGCTGATCTCGGTCCGCGAGGACTCCCGGATGGACGAGGTGCTCACCCGGACGGACACCTGGGCGGTCTCGGTGCTGACCGAGGAGCAGAAGACGATCGGCTCCCGGTTCGCCATGAAGGGCCGGCTCAGCGACCGGCTGCTGTTCGCGGACACCGCCCACCACCGCGGACCGCGCACCGGCGCCCCGCTGATCGACGGCGCGCTGGCCACCGTCGAGTGCCGCACCGAGCAGCGGATACCCGCGGGCGACCACACCCTGCTGCTCGGCCGCGTCCTGGAGGCCGTCGTGCCCGACCCCGCCGGCCGTCCGCTGCTCTACTTCCGCGGCGGCTACCGCTCCCTGGGCTGACGCCCGCGGCCCGGCTACTCGCCGCCGCGCGGCGACCGGCGCCCCTGCTTCAGCTCGGAGCGGTGCCGCTTGTTGTACAGCCGCCGCTCGACCATGCCCCGGCTCGGCCTGGTCGCCCGCCGGGCCTTCTGCGGCGGCGCGCACGCCTCCGTCAGCAGCGCCGACAGCCGGGCCGCGGCCGCCTCCCGGTTGCGCCACTGCGAGCGGAACTCCGAGGCCTGGACCACCAGCACCCGGCCGTCCACCAGCCGCCCGGCCAGCCGCTCCAGCGCGCGCTCGCGCCACACCTCGGGCAGCGCCCTGGTCGAGGCCAGGTCGAAACGCAGCTCGGCCTTGGAGTCGGAGGTGTTGACGTGCTGGCCGCCGGGGCCGGAGGAACGCGAGAAGCGCCAGACGAGCTCGGCGTCGGGGACGACCACCGACCCCCGTACGCGGATGGGCTCGGACATGCCCCCATCATCCCGCCCGGGGCCCCCGCGGTCACCCCGTTATCGGCGGCCCGTCCGATCCCCGGCCCCGGTTAGTCCGGCGCGCCGCGAGCCCCGACAATGGCGTACGTGATCGAGCTCGGCTACTCCCTCTCCAACCGCTTCCCCGACCCCCCGCAGACGGACTACCGCACCGCGTCCGTGCACACCCTGCGGCACGACCTGTTCTGCGGCGACGTCTACCTGGACGGCGAGGGCTCGGAACTGTCCACCGCCTGGGGCTGGGTGCCGGTGCTCGACTTCGCCTGGGCGCTGTGCGACATCGCCGAGCACCTGGACCGCGACCCGGACGGCAGCCGGGCCGCCCGGGTGCAGACCGCCGACCTCGACTTCACCCAGAACACCGAGCTGCTGCGCTTCGCCCGCCGCTTCAACTGGGTGGAGGTCACCGCGACCTGGCTGCCGGACGAGCCGGCGGTGGTGGTCCGGCACAGCGAACTGCGGCGCGAGGCCCGGGACTTCCTCCAGGACACCCTGGCCGACCTCTTCGACATGCACCCCGACCTGGCCGACAATCCGACCATCTGGTCGCTCCAGGGCCGGTTCCGGCGGATCTGACCCGCGCTTTTCCCGTGCTTTCCCTCCGTTTGGCGATCCGGTCAGCGGTCCGGTCGGCGGTCCGACCGTCGCGCCGACCGGTTTCCGGCAGCCGCGCGCGAAGAATTCACGGCCTCTGCGGAACCAAGCCGACGGACCATTGCGTTCTCCCGGAGAAAAGCGCACGAAGCGAACGAAGGGACTGCAATCGTCATGCCAGTGAGCCTCTCCAAGGGTGGCAACGTCTCGCTGACCAAGGAGGCCCCCGGCCTGTCCGCGGTCAGCATCGGCCTGGGCTGGGACGTCCGCACCACGACCGGCACCGAGTTCGACCTCGACGCCAGCGCGATCGTCCTGGACGCGAACGGCAAGGTGCTGTCCAACGCGCACTTCGTCTTCTTCAACAACACCAGCACGCCGGACAACACCGTCGTGCACACCGGTGACAACCGCACCGGCGAGGGCGCGGGCGACGACGAGTCGATCAACGTCAACCTGGGCGGCCTGCCGGCCGAGGCCGCCAAGATCACCTTCCCGGTCACCATCTACGACGGCGTCGCCCGCGGCCAGAACTTCGGCCAGGTCCGCAACGCCTACATCCGCGTGGTGAACGCGGCCGGCGGCGCCGAGATCGCCCGCTACGACCTCTCCGAGGACGCCGCCACCGAGACCGCGATGATCTTCGGCGAGCTCTACCGCAACAACGGCGAGTGGAAGTTCCGCGCGGTCGGCCAGGGCTACGCCTCCGGCCTGGCCGGCATCGCCCAGGACTTCGGCGTCCAGCTCTGACGCAGCCGGGTCCGACGCGCCCGGCCCGACGCACCGGATCCGACGCACCCACGGAAAACGCCGCGGCGCGGGAAGTCCCTCCGAC
>NZ_JBHTWX010000114.1:0-29945 GCF_042792155.1 Kitasatospora sp. NPDC056651
CAGTGCCGGTGGCCTGGTGGGCGGGGCCCTGATCACGGGCGGCCGCGCCCTACCCCAGGTTCCCGGCCGAGGCGCCCGTCCCCGCGAGCGTGTCCGAGCCGCCGCCGGTGGGCTGGCTGGTCGGCTGCGAGGTCGGTTCCTTGGTCGGCTGAGGGGTCGACGTCGGCCGCGAGGTGGGCCGGGTCGGCCGGGTGGGCTGGGGGCTCGGCCGGGTGGTTTCCGGAACCGTCGGCGCGGTGGTCGCGCCGCCGTCGGTGCCGCCCGACGGGGTGTTCGAGCCGTCGGCCGGCGCCGTGGTGGGGCCGGTGCTCGGAGCGACGGTGGGGGCGCTCGTCGACGGGGCGTCGCTCGGCGTGCTCGGGGCCGTCGGCAGGTCGGCGGGGCCCGAGGAGCTGCCGCCGGCCGGGGTCGCGAAGTCGCTCACCGGCTGCCCCTTGAGCGCGGCCTTCATGTAGCTGGTCCAGATCTGGGCCGGGAACTGGCCGCCGGCCGCGCCGTCGATGCCGCCGACGCCGCTCAGGCTGACCTGGGCGCCGGTGCCCGGGTCCTGGCCGAACAGGGCGACCGAGGTGACCAGCTCGGGGGTGTAGCCCACGAACCAGACCGACTTCTGGTCGTCGGTGGTACCGGTCTTGCCCGCCGCCGGACGGCCCAGCGCCTTGGCTCGCCAGCCGGTGCCGCCCGGGTCGCTCACCACGCCCTGGAGCATCGAGGTGACCTGGTCGGCGGTGTCCGTGCTGATCGCCTGGGTGGTCTTGTGCGCGGGCAGCGCGAGGTTCTCGCCCTCGCGGTCCACCGACTGCACCAGCCACGGGGTGATCTGCTTGCCGCCGTTGTCCAGCGTGGCGTACACGCCCGCCATGTCGAGCACGCTCGGGGTGGCCGCGCCCAGCGGGATGGACGGCACCGGGTCCAGGCCCGGGGTGCTGCCGGGCAGGCCCAGCGCGACGCCGGTGTCCTTGACCTTCTGGAGCCCGGTGTCCTGCGCGAGCTGTGCGAACGCCGAGTTGACCGACCAGTCGGTGGCCTGCTGGAGGGTGATCTGGCCGTAGCTCTTGTCGCCCTCGTTCGGCGGCGCGTACGGGGTGCCCTTGCCGCCGCGGACCTTCCGGCCGCTGGTGCCGTCGTAGACCGTGTTCGGCGTGATGGTGCGGCCGTCCTGGGTCTTGGCGTTGTTCTCGAAGGCGGCGGCCAGGGCGATCGCCTTGAAGGTCGAGCCGGCCTGGTAGTCGCGCCGGGTGGCGTTGTCGACGTAGTGCTTCACGTAGTCGGTGCCGCCGTACAGGGCGACGACCGCGCCGGTCTTCGGGTCCACGGAGGCGGCGCCGGCCTGGGCGACCGCGTCCCTCTTCCGCTTGTCCGGGTTCAGGTTGTCGTGCAGCTGGGCCTGGACGGAGTCCTGGAGGGCCTGCTGGCGGGCCGGGTCGATGCTCAGCTTGACCGTGTAGCCGCCCTTGGCCAGCTCGGTCTCGTTGATCACGCCGCTGGAGGTGAGGTACTGGGTGGCCGCGTCCACCAGGTAGCCGGCCTGGCCGGACAGGCCGGGGTTGGGCTGCGGGTTCCGGACGTCCGGGAAGGTGGTCTTGGCGCGCTCCTCGGCGGAGAGCCAGCCCTCCTTGACCATGCCGTCGAGCACGTAGTTCCAGCGGTTGACGGCGTTCTGCTTGCCCGCCGCGGTGGCGGTGGCCACGTCGTAGGCGCTCGGGGCGTTCAGCAGGGTGGCCAGGTAGGCGCCCTGGGCGGCGTCGAGGGCGGACGCGTCGACGCCGAAGTACGCCTGGGCGGCGGCCTGGATGCCGTAGGCGCCGCGGCCGTAGTAGGAGGTGTTCAGGTAGCCGGAGAGGATCTCTTCCTTGCTCTCGGTGGCGTCCACCTTGATGGCGATGAACAGTTCCTTCACCTTGCGGGTGATCGACTGCTTCTGGTTCAGGTACGTGTTCTTCACGTACTGCTGGGTGATGGTGGAGCCGCCCTGGGTGCCCTGCCCCTTGGCGGTGTTGATCGCGGCCCGGGCCAGGCCCTGGACGTTGACCGCGCCCTCGTTGTAGAAGTTGCGGTCCTCGGCGGCCAGCGCGGCGTGCTGGGCGGCGGGGGAGACCTTGTCGAGGGTGACGTTCTGCCGGTTGGTCTGGCCGGTGCGGGTGATGACCGAGCCGTCCGAGTAGAGCCAGGTGTTGCTCTGGGCGGTCGCGGCGGCGTGCGCGTCCGGCACCTTCACCAGGGCGATCCCCAGCGCGAACAGACCGATGCCGAGCAGCAGCGCCGAGCCGAAGCCGAGCAGGGTCATCCGCCAGGTGGGTATCAGCCGGCGCCAGCCGGTGCGCTTCGGGCGGCGCGGCTTCTTGCCGCCGGACCCACCGGATCCACCGGCCGGGCCGGCGGAGCGCTTGAGCCGCTTGACCGGCCGGAGACTGATCGACGGCGCGCTACGGCCGCTCTGAGCGTTTCTGGACAAGGCGCGGCCTTTCCTGCGGGCACGTCGAAGCGGCCTGCACGGACGGGGACATCGGCGGTTGGGGACCTTTGTCCCGATTCCGGTTTTACTGCCCTGGACGAACAGAATGGGCCGGATGGCTCCGGCGGATCGCCAATCGAGACCGACATCACACGCAAAACGGACGTCGGAGGGCAAAAAATCAGGGAGCCTCTCGCTGTTGCGAGAGACTCCCCAACTGTCTGTGCGCCGCCAGGGACTCGAACCCCGGACCCGCTGATTAAGAGTCAGCTGCTCTAACCAACTGAGCTAGCGGCGCCTGCTGACCTGGAAAACAATACACGGTTCCGGGGGGTGCCTCGAACCGTCCCCGACCGGCGCCGTCCGATCCGTCCCCTTTCCTTCCGGTTGGGTCGGAGTTCGCCGCTGGTTAGGGTGGAACGGTGCCCAGCCCCCAGCCAGGACACCCCCGACAGCCAGGACGCCGCGCCGCGCGGACGGCGGTCGCCGCCCTGCTGCTGCTCAGCGCCGTCGCGTACACCGCCTGGGTGCTGGAGGTCGTGCTGAGCACCGGGCTCGACCCGGTGCAGGCCTACATCAGCGAACTCGCCGCCGAGGACCAGCCGCTGGGCGGCCTGTTCCGGGCCACCGACCTGGCCGCCGGGCTCAGCCTGCTCGCCGCCGCCGGCACCGCCCTCGTCACCGGGCGGGCCGGGGCCTCGCGGCGCAGCCGCCGGGCGCTGGCCGGCTGGTGCGCGCTGGCCCTGTTCGGCGCCGCGACCGCCGCCGACTCCCGGCTGCCGCTGAGTTGCGCCCCCACCAGCGACGAGATGTGTGCCGCCCGGGAGACCGCCGGGCTCGTCCCCGCCACCCACACCGCGCACGCCGTGACCAGCAGCCTCGCCATGGCCGGCGCGCTCACCGCGCTGGTCACGCTCACCGCGGCCGCCCGGCGCCACGGCTGGTGGCCGCCGGTGCGCCGGTTCGGGCCCTGGCTGCTGGGCGCCGAGCTGCTCGCCACCGCGTGGAGCCTCGCCTCGATCGCCGCCTTCCAGGCCGGTCACGGCACCTGGGCGCTCGGGGCCGGGCAGCGGCTCCAGGTGCTGCTGGTGGCGCTCTGGCTCGGCCTGCTGGCCCTGGGCGTCGCCCGCTGCGCCGATTCGGACGCGCCGGACGGGGAAGCGGCGGAAGCCGGGCGGGTCGGACGGGCCGAGCCGCTTCCCGAACGGAGGCCCGCATGACCACGTCCGGAGCGGTGCCCGGCCCGCCGGCGCGCTTCCTGCGCATCGACGGCGTCCCGCTGCACGTCCGCACCGAGGGCAGCGGCCCGGTCTGCCTGCTCTCCGGCGGCCTCGGCAGCAGCTGGTTCGACTGGGACCTGGTCGTCCCCTTCCTCACCCCCTACCGCACCGTGGTCCGCTTCGACCGGCCCGGCTACGGGCTGAGCGCCGCCGAGCCCGCCACCGGCCGGCCCGCGCCGACGGCGGCCGGTGAGGCCCGGCGAATACGGGCGGTGCTGGACGGCCTCGGGCTGCGCGGGCCCTGCACGGTGGTCGGCCACTCGCTGGCGGGCTTCCACGTCGAGGCCTTCGCCCGGCTGCACCCGGAGCGGACCGCCGGGCTGGTGCTGGTGGACGGCAGCGTGGAACCGCAGGCCCGGCCGTACCCGGCGCCCACCGCCCGCGACCTGGCGGCCCGGGCGGCGGCCGGCCTCGCCACCGCCCTCGCCGTGCCCTACCTGCTCGGCCCGGCCGTCCGCCGGACCACGGCCCGGCGGTCCACCGTCCGCCGCGAGGACCTCGCCCCGGCGCCGCTGGTCCGGCACTGCTACCGAACCGGACGGGCCCTGCGCGCCCTGTTGCGGGAGAACGGCCGCTACCTCGACACGGCCGCCGAGCTGGACGAGCTGCGGCGCACCCGGCCGCTGGCCGAGGACCTGCCGGTCACCGTGCTGGCCGCCGACGACGGCTGCCGTACCGGCCGCACCGAGGAGTGGCTGGCCCGGCAGCGGCAGCTGGCGGCGCTGCTCGGAGCCGACTTCCGCACCACCGCCCCGGCCGGGCACCTGGTGATGTTCGACCGTCCGGACGCGGTGGCCTCGGCCGTGCTCGACACCCGCTGAACGGCGGCCGGTCCGGGCCGGCTCACGGCGACCGGGGCCGGGGTCGGGGTCGGGAGAGGTCGCGGGGAACAGTCTTCCCCGCCGGAAAACGCCTCAGGCCGCCCACCGGAGTGGACGGCCTGAGACCTTGCCATGTGCGCCGCCAGGGACTCGAACCCCGGACCCGCTGATTAAGAGTCAGCTGCTCTAACCAACTGAGCTAGCGGCGCTTGCTGACGTCGGAGACTTTACACGGCGCCGACCCGTTCCGCCGAATCGTGTTCGAGTGATGACCTCAGGTGACCGTCGCGGGGTGGTGGCAGGCTGCCTGGTGGTCCGTTCCCGGGGCGTCGTCGGCGAGGGCCGGCCGTTCCTGCTCGCAGCGGCTCCGGTCCGCCGGGTCCGGGAGGGCGGCGTAGCGCGGGCAGCGGGTGCGGAAGACGCAGCCGGTGCGGCGTTCGGTGGCCGGTGGCGGGTCGCCGGCCAGCAGGATGCGGTCGCGGGCGCGCTCGGCGGCGGGGTCGGGGAGCGGGACGGCGGAGAGCAGGGCGCGGGTGTAGGGGTGGCGGGGGCGGTCGAAGACGGCGGAGACCTCGCCCTGTTCGACCGTGCGGCCGAGGTACATCACGCTGACGCGGTCGGCGAGGTGCCGGATCACCGAGAGGTCGTGCGAGACGAACAGGTAGGACAGGCCCAGTTCGGCCTTGAGCGACTGGAGCAGGTTGAGCACCCCGGCCTGGATGGAGACGTCCAGCGCGGAGACCGGTTCGTCGAGGACCAGCAGCTCGGGCCGGACGGCGAGTGCCCGGGCGATCGAGACGCGCTGGCGCTGGCCGCCGGAGAACTGGTGCGGGTAGCGGGTGGCGTGCTCCGGGTCGAGCCCGACCTGGCGGAGCAGCTCGGGCACCCGGCGGGCGGTCTCCTCGCGCGGGGCGCGCTGGGCGAGCAGGGGCTCGGCGACGATGTCGCCGATCGGCATCCGGGGGTCGAGACTGGCCATCGGGTCCTGGAAGACGATCTGCACCTGGGCGCGGAGCCGCTGGGCCTCGGCCCGGGTGAGCGCGGCGGTGTCGCGGCCGAGCAGCTCGATCCGGCCGGTCTCCGGGGCGCCGAGGTTCAGCAGTTCGAACAGGGTGGTGGACTTTCCGGAGCCGGACTCCCCGACCAGGCCGAGGGTCTCGCCCTTCCTCAGGTCCAGGTCGACGCCGTCCACCGCGTACACCTCGCCGATCTTGCGCTTGAACACCGTGCCCTTGAGGAGGGGGAACGTTTTTCCCAGGCCGCGCACCGACAGCACCGGTGTCCGGGCGGAGCGGTCGCCGGGGCCGGCGGTCACGTCGGGCAGTGCGGGGACGGGGTAGACCTCGGCCGGTGCGGGCCGCCGCTCGGCGAGTTCCGCGGACCGCACGCACGCCGACAGGTGGTCGCCCCTCCCGTCCGGGGCCGTCCTGTCCAGGCCCGTCCTGTCCAGGGCCGTCCCGTCCAACTCGGGCTCGGCCACCGTGCAGCGTTCCTCCACCAGCGGGCAGCGCGCCGCGAACGGGCAGCCGGGTGGCAGTTCGGCCATCGGGGCCGGGCTGCCGGGGATCGGCACGAGCGGACCGCCCCGCCCGTCCAGCCGGGGCAGCGCGCCGATCAGGCCGAGCGAGTAGGGGTGGTGCGGGGCCGCGAACAGTTCGTCCACCCCGGCCGTCTCGACCACCCGTCCGGCGTACATCACCGCGACCCGGTCGGCGGTGCCGGCGATCACCCCGAGGTCGTGGCTGACCAGGACGAGTGCCGCGCCGGTCTCCCGCCGGGCGGTGCGCAGCACGTCCAGGACCTGGGCCTGGATGGTGACGTCGAGCGCGGTGGTGGGCTCGTCGGCGAGCAGGATGTCGGGCTGGTTGGCGACGGCCATGGCGATCATGGCGCGCTGGCGCATGCCGCCGGAGAACTCGTGCGGGAAGCTGTCCAGGGCCCGGTCGGGCGCCGGGATGCCGACCAGGTCGAGGAGTTCGGCGGCCCGGCGGCGCGCGGCGGCCTTGTCCACCCGCTGGTGGACGCGGACCGCCTCGGCGATCTGGTCGCCGATCCGGTAGACCGGGGTGAAGGCGGAGAGCGGGTCCTGGAAGACCATGGCGATCCGGCGGCCGCGGATCGCGGCCAGTTCCCGGCCCGGCAGCCCGACCAGCTCCCGTCCGTCCAGGCGCACCGAGCCGCTGATGCTCGCGGTGCGGGGCAGCAGCCCGAGCACGGACAGCGCGGTGACGGACTTCCCGGAGCCGGACTCCCCGACGATGCCGAGGGTCTCGCCGCGCCGCAGGGTGAGGTCCACCCCGCGGACGGCGGGGACCGGGCCGTCGGGCCCGGCGAAGTCGACCCGCAGGCCGCGGACGGTGAGCAGCGGGGTTTCGGTGGCGGTGGCGGTGGTCACGGGTGCTTCCTCCGGGCAGCGGAGCGGTGGGAACGGCGGGAACGGCGGGGCGTGGCCCCCGAGGTGGGGTCGAGGGCGTCGCGCAGCCCGTCCCCGATCAGGTTGACGGCGAGGACGAACAGCACCAGCAGCGCGGCGGCGAAGTAGAACAGCCAGGGGAACACCGGGGCCTCGCCGGTCCCGGCGGCGAGCAGGGTGCCGAGCGAGACGTCCGGGGGCTTGACCCCGAAGCCGAAGTAGGAGAGCGCGGTCTCGCTCATCACGGCGCCGCCGACCGCGATGGTGGCGTCGATGATGAGGAAGGAGGCGACGTTCGGCAGGATGTGCCGGCTGATGATCCGCAGCGGCCGCACGCCCATGAACCGCGCGGCGCGGACGAATTCGCGCTCGCGCAGCGAGATGGTCATCGAGCGGACCACCCGGGCGGTGATCATCCAGTTGAAGAGCGCGAGCAGCAGGACGAAGGCGATCCAGCCGGCGCTCTTCAGCCGGGCCGAGACGATGGTGATGACCAGGAAGGCGGGGAAGACCAGCAGCAGGTCGACCAGGAACATCAGCGCCCGGTCGGCCCAGCCGCCGAAGTAGCCGGCGCAGGCGCCGACCACGGAGGCCAGCAGGGTGGAGAACAGGGCCACCAGCAGGCCGATGACCAGCGACTTCTGCAGGCCTCGGACGGTCTGGGCGAAGACGTCCTGGCCGACCCCGTTGGTGCCGAACAGGTGCTCGGCGGAAGGGGGTTGGTGCAGTGCGGAGAAGTCGGGAGTGGTGTAGTCCCAGCGCGTCAGGTAGGGCCCGCCGAAGGCGAGCGCGAACAGCAGCAGCACCAGGACGGCCCCGACCACGGCGCCGCGGGCGGCGAGCAGCCGGGCGAGGACGAGCCGGCCGCGGCCGGCGGCCCGGGGCGGCCGCGCGGGGGCGGCGGAGTCGGGGGCGGCGGGTTCGGGGGCGGCGGGTTCGGGGGCAGTGGGTTCGGGCGCGGCGGACCCGGTGGTGGCGGTGGTCATCTCGGCTCTTCCTCCGGTCAGGACCGCACGCGCGGGTCGAGGGCGGCGTGCAGGGTGTCGGCGAGGAAGCCGGAGGCGAGGACGACGGCGGCGGTGAACAGGTTGATCGCCACCACCGAGTTGACGTCCTGTTCGTTGATCGACTGGATCAGCCACTCGCCCGTGCCGTGCCAGCCGAAGATCGTCTCGGTGAAGATCGCTCCGGTGAAGATGCCCAGGAAGCTGTAGGCGAACATCGTCGACATCGGGATCACGGCGGTCCGCAGTCCGTGCTTCAGCAGCGCCCGGCCGCGGGTGAGGCCCTTGGCCTCGGCGGTGCGCAGGTAGTCGGAGCCGAGCACGTCGAGCATGGTGCCGCGCTGGTAGCGGCTGTAGGTGGCGAGGCCGCCGAGGGCCAGCGAGATGGTGGGCAGCAGCAGGTGCAGTGCCCAGTCGGCGAGGTGGGCGCCGAGGCCGCCGGAGAGTCCGGGGGTCTCGTAGCCGGTGAACGGGACGACCTCGTGGCCGGCCGCGTCCTTGGCGGCGATCGCGCCGTTCTTGAGGAACAGCGCGACCAGGAAGACGGGGGTGGAGAGCAGCACGAAGGACAGCACCGTGAGCAGCCGGTCGGAGATCCGGTACTGGCGCACCGCGCTCCACGCCCCGGCGGCGACGCCGAGCGCCATGCCGAGCAGGCTGCCGAGCAGCAGCAGCCGCAGCGAGACCCAGACCCGGCGGCCGAAGTCCTCGGTGACCGGGGTGTCGTGGATGGTCCGGCCGAGGTCGCCGTGGAGCAGCCCGCCGGCCCAGTGGCCGAAGCGCTCGACCACCGGGGTGCGGTCGTTCAGGTTGAGTGCGGTGAGCTGGCGTTCCACCGAAGCGGCGGACGGCCGGGGGACCTTGGCCTCGAAGTAGGTGCGCGGCTGGAGGGCGTTCGCGGAGATCGCGTACGCCAGGAAGACGGCGGCGACCAGTAGGACCGCGTAGTAGAGCAGCCGTTTCGCCAGGTAGCGGAGCATCAACGGCCGCCCGCGGCGGTGCGGGTGGGGCCGACGCGTCTGGTGGGCATCGAGTGGCCTTCGGTCCGGGCCCCGGACGGGGCATCAGATGACGGGAGGGGCAGTGGGGTTGGCAATCCGCAGGTCAGAGTGAAGCACCGGTGCGCTGAGGGGGTGTTGCGGTGGTGTTGCCGCTTGTGACGTCTGGATCAGGTGTGCGTTCCTCCCCCTGGTGGCGGATCTGATCGACTGTTACGTTCTGCTCGCCCGGTGCCGAATTGGCTGCCCACGATCAAGACCTGTCACACCTCGCGCGCCCCGACTCCCGTCATCGACCCCAGGGGGACCCTCATGGACGCTTCCACCACGGCCCGCCGTCTCGGCCGGGCGGCGGCCCTCGCCGCCGCCGTCGTGCTCACGGTCACCGCGTGCACCTCGGGCGGGGGTGGCTCGGCCGGCGACGTGGCCAAGAGCGAGCCGCCGAGACAGGACTCCCAGGACATCAACGCCAAGCCGCTGGACCAGATCAAGGACGGCGGGGAGGCCCGCTTCCAGCTGGACCAGTGGATCACCCAGTGGAACCCGCTCCAGGTGGACGGCGGCTCGTACACCGACACGGTGAACCTCATCCGCGCCCTGGAGCCCTCGCTCTTCCGCACCGACGCGTCCGGAGCGTTCCAGCCGGATCCGGACTACCTGGTGGAGGCCAAGGTCACCTCGGTCTCGCCGCAGGTGATCACGTACCGGCTGAACCCCAAGGCCGTCTGGTCGGACGGCAAGCCGCTGAGCTACCTGGACTTCAGGGCCGACTGGCAGGCGAGCAACGGCAAGGACCCGGCGTACAACATCTACGACCCGTCCGGCTACGAGCTGATCTCCGCGGTCGAGCAGGGCGCCGATCCGAGCGAGGTCAAGGTCACCTTCTCGGAGCCGTACGCGGACTGGCAGAATCTGTTCCGCCCGCTGGTCCCGGCCGCGGGCATCGCCACCCCGGACGACTTCAACAAGGGCTGGGTGGAGAAGGTCCCGATCACCGCGGGCCCGCTGAAGATCGGCACGGCGGACAAGACCGCGCAGACCATCACCTTCGTGCCGGACCCGGCCTGGTGGGGCACCCGGGCCAAGCTCGACCGGATCACCTTCCGGGTGATGGACAAGGCCGCGAGCATCCAGGCGTACCTCAACAACGAGATCGACCTCGCCTCGGCCGGCACCGCCGCCGCGTACGGGCAGCTGAAGAGCGCCAAGGACACCGCGATCCGGGCCGCCAGCCCGTGGGACGAGGTGCACATCTCCTTCGGCGGCACCGGGGCGCTGGCGGATCAGAAGGTCCGCCAGGCGCTCGGCAAGGCGCTCGACCGCTCGGCGCTGATCAAGATCGCCAACAACGGGGTGCCGGTGGAGTTCAAGCCGCTCGGCAACCACATCATCATGCCGAACCAGGCCGGCTACCAGGACAACTCCGGAGAGTGGGCGAAGTCCGACCCGGCCGCGGCCAAGAAGCTGCTGGACGAGGCCGGCTGGGCGGAGGCCGGCGGGGGCGGGCCGCGCACCAGGGACGGCAAGCCGCTGGAGCTGCACTGGGTGCTCAGCGACGGCACCGCGCAGGCCCAGCTCGACCTCGCCACCGCGGCGGCGGCGATGTGGCAGCAGATCGGGGTCAAGGTCAGCCTGGACAAGGTGGCCGCCAACGACTACTTCGCCAAGTACGTCACCCCGGGCAAGTTCGACATCGCGAGCTGGCGCAACACCGACTCGTTCCCGAACTCCAAGGGCCTGGCCAACTTCCGCCTGCCGGTGGGCGACAACACCTTCAGCAACCCCTCCCGGCTGGGCACCCCGGAGATCGACGCCCTGCTGAAGAAGGCGGCCGGGACGGTCGACCCGGCCGAGGCCGCGAAGCTCTACAACCAGGCGGACGCGAAGATCTGGGAGCTCGGCCACACCGTCGAGCTCTACCAGCGGCCGGCCGTGGTGGCGACCCGCAAGGGGCTGGCCAACTACGGCGCCTTCGGCCTGGCCACGGAGGACTACAGCAAGGTCGGCTGGGAGAAGTAGCCGCCGCCGCGGGGCCGGGCGGCCCGCCCGGCAGGCGCTGGCGAGCAGCGCGGTGATCGCGAGGCGGGTGGCGGGACAGGGGAGGAGCGGCTCGGCCGCTCCGCTGTCCCGTCACCCGCCTTGACCTTCCGCGTTGCCCGCACGCCACCCGTGTCGTGGGGCCCCGCAGGGCCCGCGCTCTTCCAACCGGGGAAGAATCTAGCGGCGCTCCGGCCGCGCGCGAGGCAGCGCGCGGGGCGCGCCCGGAAACCCGCCGCGCTGTCACCCGGTTCGCGCACCGGAGCGTCAACTGCGGCTGACGGCAAGGGAAAAAGGGACATAAAGGGGCATCGCCGCCCCAGGGCGTGCGGGCTTCCCGCTTCGCGCCCGAGCGTGCACACCGTCGTGCCGGTGCGCGCACATCCGTCGCGCCGGTGGGTGTGCCGGGCGCGGAGCGCTGCCAGGATGCGCGGGACGGTCCTCCTTCCCGAGCCCCCGGAGCAGCACCGATGGCCAGTGACCCCGCCGCCGCGGCACCCCGCAGACACCCCGTCGACCCGCCTCCGGTGCGCCGGATGGTCCCGCGCGACCGCCATGAGCCGCACCGGGTGTCCACCCCGCTGGAACTCTTCTTCGACCTCTGCTTCGTGGTCGCGGTGGGCCAGGCCGGGCGCGAACTGGCCCGCTCCCTCGCGGCCGGGCACTACGGAGCCGGAGGGCTCGGCTACGCCGTCGCGTTCTTCGCCATCTGGTGGGCCTGGATGAACTTCACCTGGTTCGCCTCCGCGTACGACGTCGACGACGTGCCGTACCGGCTCACCACGCTGGTGCAGATCGCCGGGGTGCTGGTCCTCGCCGCCGGGGTGCCCCGGCTGTTCGCCACCCAGGACATGACGCTGTCGATCGCCGGGTACGTGGTGATGCGCCTGGCGATGGTCACCCAGTGGCTGCGGGCCGCCGCCGGTGAGCAGGGCGCGGCGCGCAAGGTCGCGCTGGGCTACGCGGCGGGCATCACGCTCTGCCAGGTCGGCTGGGTGGTGGTGCTGGTCCTCCCGCACGGCGTCCGGCCGTACGCCATCCCGGTCGGGGCGCTGTGCGAGCTGGCCGTACCGGTCGTCGCCGAGCTCCGGATGCGGACCTCCTGGCACCCGCACCACATCGCCGAACGGTACGGGCTGTTCACCCTGATCGTGCTCGGCGAGACGGTGGCGGCGGCGACGGTCGCCGTGCAGTCGGCCGTGGACGAGCACGAGGAGCTGGGCCGGCTGATGCCGGTGGCGGCGGGCGGACTGCTGATCTGCTTCTCGGCCTGGTGGATCTACTTCGCCCGGCCCGTCCACCAGCACCTGCGCACCAACCGGCAGGCGCTGGTCTGGGGCTACGGGCACTACCTGGTGTTCGGCTCGGCGGCGGCGATCGGCACCGGACTGGAGGTGGCGGTGGAGTCGGCCGTGCACCAGGCGGAGATCTCCGAGGCGGCCGCCACCGCCACGGTCACCGTGCCCACCGCCGTCTACCTGGTCACGGTCTGGTTCCTGCACTCCCGGCACACCAAGCGGGGCGTGGCGGCCCAGGGGATGGCACCGGCCGGGGCCGTCCTGGTGCTGGCCTGCACCGCGCTCGGCAGCTCCGGGGTGCTCGCGGCGGGGCTGGTCTGCGCGCTGCTGGTGGCGGTGGGCGTGCTGGTCCACGGGCGGGAGAGCCGGGAGGCCGCGCGGCAGGCGGAACCGGCCCGGCCGGAGTTCTGACCGGGCCGACTCAGCCGGGGTCCTGACCGGCCGGGCTCGGCCTGAGTCCTGCCCGGGCCCGGCCGGATTCCTAGCCGGTCCGGCCCAGCAGCACCGGCTCGTGCCGCGCCAACCAGGCCAGGTAGGCCGGGTTGACCTTGGCCAGATCCAGGTAGGCGGCCCGCAGTTCGCCGTACAGCGCGTCCAGGGCGGGCGGGCTGAGCGCGCACGGGCGCCAGGTGAACAGCAGCCGGACGGCCAGCGGGTCCCCGTGCACCGGCCGGACCACCGTGCCGGGCCCGGGCAGTGAGGTGGGCTGGCAGGGGCGGACGGCCTCGCCGGAGGCGACCAGCTCGGCGGCGGTCGCGTTGTCCCGCACCTGCACCACCCGGGGGTTGAGCCCGGCCTCGCTGAACACCCGGCGCATCGCCGCGTACTCGTGGTCGGCGGTCGGGTCGACCATCCAGGTGTCCTCGGCGAGGTCGGCCAGGTGGACGACCGGCCGGGCCGCGGCCGGATGCCCGGCGGCGAGTGCGACGAACTGCGGTTCGCGGTCCATCAGCACCCGCTGTGCGGCGTCCGGCGGCACCCGCAGCGGGAAGCCCTCGCTCTCGTACACGAAGGCCACGTCCAGCTGGTCGGCGGCGACCATCCGCAGCAGTGCGCTGGCCGAGATGTCCACGTGGATGGTGGTGTCGGTGTCCGGCAGCCGCTCGTGGACGCGGCGCAGCCAGGCCGCGACCGCCCGGCTGCCGACGCTGCCGATGCGCAGCCGCCGCTGCCGGCCGGGCCCGGCGCAGTCCCGGGCCTCCTGGCGGGCGGCGGCCACCAGGGCGGCCATCTCGGTGATC
Source organism: Kitasatospora sp. NPDC056651 (assembly GCF_042792155.1). Classification (NCBI taxonomy): domain Bacteria; kingdom Bacillati; phylum Actinomycetota; class Actinomycetes; order Kitasatosporales; family Streptomycetaceae; genus Kitasatospora; species Kitasatospora sp. NPDC056651. The sequence goes on from NZ_JBHTWX010000114.1 coordinate 13,548, forward strand.
ACCGGCCGGGCGCGGGAGAGCACCGAGTGGCCGAGCGCGGTGGGCCGGCTGCCGGTCTGTTCGCGGGTGAAGAGCGTGCCGCCGATGGCTCGTTCGATGCGGTGCAGCTGGGTGGTGAGGGAGGGCTGGGTCATGCCGAGCTGGAGCGCGGCCTTGCGGAGGCTGCCGCTGTCGGCGATCGCGCACAGCACCCGGAGGTGTCTCACGTCGAGCTCCACGTCGGGAGCATAGACGCCGCCGCACCCCCTCGCCAAGGACATGACAGGCATCAAGGCATGCCGAAGGGCCGGCCGACGGACCGGCCGGCGGGTGGACCGCCCCCGGAGCCCCCGGAGCCGGCGGGTCCGGCGGGTCCGGCTGTCATGCGACGGCTGTCATGCGACGGTGCTATCGCCGGTTGGCATCATCCGTGACGGCCCCGGGCGGGTCGAAGCTCGGTGGACAGCAACCGCCGCCGGCCACCGCCGGAGCGGTCCCCCACCCGTGCGCCGCCGTGGAACCGGACCCCCACCGGCTCCGGCGGGCCGGCGCACCGTGCAACCGGAGCCCCCACATGAAGCGATCCGTGCTGTCCGCCGGCCTGGGCCTGGCCCTCGCGGCGGGCCTCGTGACCCTCCCCGTCGCCGCCGCCTCCGCGGTGCCGGCCGCCCCGGCCGTCCAGGGCTACACCGCCACGACGTACGCCGGCTCGGCCGCCGAGTCGGCGAACAACCAGGCCTTCTTCCAGGCCGTGATGGCCTCGGCCAAGGCCCGGCAGGCCGCGAACCCGTGGCTGCTGAACGTCACCGTCACCTACGACACCGCGAACGCGCCCTCCTTCGCCGGTCAGATATCCCAGGCCGCGCAGATCTGGAACGGCTCGGAGCGCAACGTGCAGCTCCAGCAGGCCAGCGGCAACGGCGACTTCTCGTACTACGAGGGCAACGACAGCCGGGGCTCGTACGCCAGCACCGACGGCCACGGCCACGGCTACGTCTTCCTCGACTACACGCAGAACCAGCAGTACAGCTCGCTGCGCGTGGTGGCGCACGAGACCGGGCACGTGCTCGGCCTGCCCGACGACTACTCCGGCCCGTGCAGCGAGCTGATGTCCGGCGGCGGCCCCGGCCCGTCCTGCACCAATCCCTACCCCGACGGCAACGAGCGCAGCCAGGTCGACTACCTCTGGGCGAACGGTCTCGCGGCAAGCAACTGACAGCGACAGCAGGTGAGTTCGGCGCGGCGGGCCGCTCGGCCGGAATCGATCGGCCCGCCGCTCCGGGTACTTCCCCGGACGGGAGCCTAGCCCCGTCCGGAACGGAAAACCAGGGGCACGATTGAGTCAAGGCGAGGGAAAGCCACCTCAAACCGACTCCATAGCAGGGGTATTGGGCGGTGCTATCGCCGGTTGGCATCATCCGCGCACGCGCCGGGTTGCCCGAAGCTCTGGGGACACCACCCGTTGACCGGGTGCCTCCCCTGGCCGGCCCCCAACCGGCCACGGCACCCCAGGAATCGGAGCCCCCACATGAAGCGATCCGTGCTGTCCGCCGCCCTCGGCCTCGCCATGGCGGCCGGCCTCGCCGTGCTGCCCACCACCGCCGCCTCCGCGGCGCCGGCCGCCCCGGCCGTGCAGGGCTACACCGCCACGACGTACGCCGGCTCGGCCGCCGAGTCGGCGAACAACCAGGCCTTCTTCCAGGCCGTGATGGCCTCCGCCAAGGCCAAGCAGGCGGCCAACCCTGGCTTGGCGACCGTCGTGGTCACCTACGACGCCAGCTCCGCGCCGTCGTTCCGCAACCAGATATCCCAGGCCGCGCAGATCTGGAACGGCTCCGTGGCCAACGTCCAGCTGCGGTCCGGCTCGGCCGCCGACTTCCGCTACTACGAGGGCAACGACAGCCGGGGCTCGTACGCCAGCACCGACGGCCACGGGCGCGGCTACGTCTTCCTCGACTACGCGCAGAACCAGCAGTACAGCTCGGTGCGCGTGGTGGCGCACGAGACCGGGCACGTGCTCGGCCTACCGGACCACTACTCCGGCCCGTGCAGCGAGCTGATGTCCGGCGGCGGCCCGGGCACCTCCTGCACCAACCCGTACCCGAACACCACCGAGCGCGGCCGGGTGAACTCGATCTGGCTGTACGGCTGATCGGTGCGATGAGTGCCGAGCCCCGGCCCGGCCGCCCGGTGCGGCCGGGCCGGGGCGCGTCCGCGCGGGGTGCCTTCGTGGGCCCCGTCGCGGGCCCGGCCGGGTCGGGTCGGGCCCCGTCGCGGGCCTGGTCAGGCCTGGTCGGGCCGTGCCGCGGCGGGGCCCTGTCGGTGCCGCGTGCGAGCATGCGGGCGAGACCAGTCCGCCTCCCCGACCGCCAGGAGCCACCGCCGTGCCCCGTGCCACCCCCGACCGGCTCGCCGACCTCCCGTACGCCGACCTGCTGCGCCCGCACACCGGGCCGCTGCGCAGCGACGAGCGCTACGACACCGCGCACTTCGACGGCGGTGAGCACACCGACGAGTCGGGCGCCGGAGCGGCCTTCCTGGAGTGCGCCTTCACCGGCGTCGCGCTCAGCGGGGTCAAGCTGCGCCAGGCCCGGTTCAACGAGGTCTGGGTGCAGGCCGGCCGCTGGGTCGCCTGCGACCTGAGCGACACCGAGTGGCAGGACAGCTCCTTCGTCGGCGGGGTGCTCGCCGGGATCGCCGGGTACGGCTCGGCGCTGCGCCGGGTGGTGTTCCGCGGCTGCAAGCTGGAGGCGGTCAACCTGCGCTCGGCCGTCCTGCGGGACGTCGTCTTCGAGGACTGCCTGCTGCGCGACGTGGACTTCGGGGAGGCGAAGCTGACCGGGGTGTCCTTCCCCGGCTCCACGCTGGAGGAGGTCCGGCTGCGCGGCGCGACGCTCAGCAAGACCGACCTGCGCGGCGCCGCCCGGCTCGGCCTCACCGACGGCCACCAGGGGCTGCGCGGCGCGGTCATCAGTTCCGCCCAACTACTGGACCTGGCACCGCAGTTCGCCCACGCGCTGGGAATCGAGGTCAAGGACCGCTGAACCTCCCGCCCGCTCCGCCCGTTCAGTCGGGCGTCATTCGGTGACGCCCGGACGAACAGTCCGCCAACCCTGCCGCGAGCGTCTGGTGGGCCGCTCGGCGGGCGGTGGAGACTGCTGCGCGATCGAGCCAGCCTCGACTTGTGTGCACAACATCGCCAGCGAAGGGACGGACCGGGCTGATGGCCGAGTTGAGTCGTAGGAAGTTCGTCACGCTGTCCGGCGCCGCCGCGGCGGGCCTCGCGGTGGCCGGCACCGGTGCCGCGGGAGCCACCCCGGGCGCCGCCGCCGCGACCGCCGGCACCACCGCGCCCAGTGCGACCGGCACCATCACCGACGCCCAGCACGTGGTGATCCTGATGCAGGAGAACCGCAGCTTCGACCACTACTTCGGCACGCTGCGCGGCGTGCGCGGCTTCGCCGACCGCAGCGCCATCCAGATCTCCGGCGGCTACAGCGTCTTCAACCAGCCCAACGGCCTGCTCGGCCGCCAGTACCCGTGGCAGTTCAGCCAGACCAAGCCGGCCGGCGGCGCCGACCCCGAGCGCCTCGCCCAGTGCAACGGCGACCTCAGCCACGGCTGGAACGACCAGCACCAGGCCTGGAACAGCGGCAAGCTGGACTCCTGGGTCGCCGCCAAGGGCAACGTCCGCACCCTCGGCTTCCTCACCCGCCAGGACATCCCGTTCCACTACGCGCTGGCCGAGAACTGGACCATCTGCGACGCCTACCACTGCTCCGTCCTCAGCGCGACCGGCCCCAACCGCACCTACCACTGGTCCGGCCAGATCGACCCGGCCGGTGCGGCGGGCGGCCCGGCCTACGACGGCGGCGACGAGAAGGGCCTGCGCTGGCAGACCTACGCCGAGGCGCTGGAGGGCGCCGGGGTGAGCTGGAAGGTCTACCAGAACGCCGCCGACAACTACGGCGACAACGCCCTGGCCTACTTCACGAAGTTCTCCGGCGCCCCGGCCGGCAGCGCCCTGGCCGTCAAGGGCATGGGCTCGGTGCCCAAGGTCACCGGCCGGACCCCGGACGACATCGCCGCCGCGATCAAGGCCGACGTGCTGGCCGGCACGCTGCCGCAGGTCTCCTGGATCGTCGCCGACCAGGCCTCCTCCGAGCACCCGTACGCCACCCCGGCCGACGGCGCGCACTTCGTGCACCTGGTGATCGACGCGCTCAACGCGGACCCGAACGTCTTCGACTCCACCGTGCTGTTCCTCAACTACGACGAGAACGACGGCTTCTTCGACCACGTCCCGCCGCCCGCCGCCCCCGCCGGCACCCCGGGGGAGTTCTACAACGGCACCACCATCGGGCTCGGCTTCCGGGTCCCGATGATCGCCATCTCTCCCTGGACGCGGGGCGGCTGGGTCAACTCCGAGACCTTCGACCACACGTCGGTGCTGCGCTTCCTGGAGGTCTGGACCGCCGCCCTCGGCAAGCCGGCCACCTGCCCGAACATCAGCGACTGGCGCCGCCGCGTCTGCGGCGACCTGACCAGCGTGTTCGACTTCGCCAACCCGGTGTACGGCCTGCCCGCCCTGCCCGACACCTCGCAGACCATCGGCCTGTCCGCCTGCGGCCCGCTGCCCAACCCGGCCCCGGTGAACAACCAGCTCCCGGTCCAGGAACCCGGCACCCGCCCGGCCCGCGCCCTGCCGTACCAGCCGAACGCCAACCTGGACCACCTGGAGTTCGGCTCCGGCGGGGTGATGAAGGTCTGGATCGCGATGGACAACAAGGGCGCCACCGCCGTCAAGTCCGCCCACTTCGCGGCCTACGCCAACGCCTACCGCGGCGGCGGCCCCTGGCAGTACACGGTGGACCCGGGCGGCAGCACCAGCGACTTCTTCAACTGCGGCACCAACTTCGGCGGCGGCCCGTACGACCTGACCGTGGTCGGCCCCAACCGCTTCCTGCGCCGCTTCAAGGGCGACGCGACGAAGGCGGGCAAGAACGCGGCGGTGACGGCCTCGTACGCGGTCGAACCTGGCAGCGGCAAGCAGGCGTTGTACTTCAAGCTCGCCAACTCCGCCTCCACGCCGATGACGTTCACCATCGCCTCCAACAACTACCGTACGGACGGCCCCTGGACGTACCAGGTCCCGGCCGGGGGAAGCGTCAGCGACTTCTTCAACGCGGTGGCCCTCAGCAGCGGCTGGTACGACTTCACCGTGACGGTGGACGTGGACGGCAGCTGGTCCCAGCGCTTCACCGGCCACCTGGAGACGGGCGCGCCCAGCATCACCGGCTGAAGTCCGGCCGTCGGCCCCGCCACCCGTCGCCGGGTGGCGGGGCCCTCGTGTCAGCGGCGCCAGAAGAGGTGGTGGGTCACACCGTTCGGGCTGGGGACGACGTCCAGGTGGTACCGGTCGAGCAGGTCGTCGGGGGAGTCCCAGAGCTTCAGGCCGGAACCGAGCTCCACCGGGGAGACGGCCACGTGCAGGGTGTCGACGAGGCCGGCGTCGAGGAACTGCCGGATGGTGGTGACCCCGCCGCCGAGGCGGACGTCCATGCCGCTCGCCGCCTCCCGGGCCTGGGCGAGGACGGCGGCCGGGTCGCCGCCGACGAAGTGGAAGGTGGTGTCGGAGAGCGTGATCGACGGGCGCTCGTGGTGGGTCATGACGAACACCGGCGTGCGGAACGGGGGCCGCTCGCCCCACCAGCCGCGCCACTCGTGGTCCTGCCAGGGCCCGCGCTGGGGGCCGAACTTGTTGCGGCCCATGATCTCGGCGCCGATGTTGCGGGCGAAGTCCCGGGTGAAGTAGTCGTCCAGGCCCCGGCTGCCCCCGGGGTCGGTGCGCATCGGCCAGCTGGCCGTGGCGCCGGCCCAGGAGAAGAGCCGCTCGGGACGGTCGAGGCCGAACGGGAGCTCCAAGCTCTGTTCCGTGCCGGCCGCGACGCCGTCGCTGGAGACGTTGAAGTTCATGACTCTGAGCAGCTGTTCCACGGCTGGGGCTCCTGTCGCGTCGATGTGCGGCGGGGTGCCGCACACCATGACGTCGGAGCCGACGCGGCCGTCTTGACATCGGGCCGCGGATTTTTTCGACGCGAGTCAGAGGGACCCGAACTCGCCCGTCCGGACGGCGGAGACGAAGGATCGCCAGGCGTCGACCGGGAAGTTGAGAATGGGGCCGTCGGCGTCCTTGGAGTCGCGGACGGGAACGGTGCCGGAGGCGATCAGGTTCCCCGTGACCTCGACGCAGTCTCCTCCGTTGCTGCTGTACGAAGACTTGAACCACTGAGGCTCGGCGGTCACTACAGTTCCTCCCTTAGTCGGCTGACCACGGCCACGGACTCCGCCTGGGAGTGCGCGAAGGCCTGTAGCTGATAGTAGGCCGTGAGCATCGACGGCACTGCGCCGCTGTCCCGTTCCAGGTGCCCTTGATGTGCCGATTCGGCGTATGACATCAGCGACCTGTCCGGGAGGGTGATGATGTTCACCGGAAGGTCGAACGATCGATCCTCGCCTATGGCGTACGGCGCCACCTGGAGCACGGTGTTGGGCATCCGGGCGAAGGCCACCAGTTCATCGAGCTGGGCGGCCATGACGGCCTTCCCGCCCACCGGTCGCCGGATGCAGCTCTCGTCCAGGACCGCATGGATCTGCGGCGGAACCTCCCGGCGCAGGTTCGCCTGTCGGCGTGCGAGGTAGGCGACCCGCTCCTCGGCTTGCTCCTCCGTGATGCTGCCTCGTCGGACCGCGCCCGCAGCGATGGCCTTCGCGTAGTCCGGGGTCTGAAGCAGCCCCGGCACGATGCCCAGAGCGAACAGCCTCAGCTCCACCGCCTTGGACTCGTGCGAGACGTACTCCGGGAAGCCTTCGAGGATGGTGGAGGACTTGAGGTCGCGCGACTTGCGAACGAAGTAGTCGTCGAATCCAAAGGCTCTGTCAAGTTCGCGTGACAAGCGAGCAGTTGGGGAGCGACGACCAGTTTCGACGGCCGACACATGCGTGGCGGAATAGCCGATGGCATGTGCCAGTTTTTCCTGGATCCACCCCCTCGCCTCCCGTGCGCTGCGGAGATCTGCGCCGAACTTGGCGGTAGGCGACGAATCCGGTTCCAGCTCAACCTTGTTCACAGGTGTCGAGCCCCTCTCCCCAAGCAGATCTGACAGGTTGAAGAACTCCATACCTTAGCTCACAGTGGGCGCTCTGGGTAGTCATCGAACTACGGAACGGAGTTGCCGCCGTGAAGCGCAAGGAATCCCCCGTCCAGCCGCCCTACCGTCCGCAGGTGGGCGAGCTGGTCAAGGACCTGACGTCCGACCAGCACGTCGTCCACATGGACACCCGGGGCGGCCTCGCCTACGTCCGGCCGATCGGCGGCGGTCTGGAGCGGACCGTCGACCCCGCCAGTCTCCAACCCCTCCCGGACGGCCCGATGCTGGTCGTCCGCCCGACCCCGCCCAAGCCCCGTGGCCGGATCCGCTTCTCCGAGAGCGGGGCGTGAGATGCAGTCCTCCCCCGCCTGTCCGGCGGAGGACTGCGCCGGGCCGGTCGACCTGCTCGACGACGCCAACGCGGCCGGACGGACGTGGAACTGCCCGAAGTGCGCCCGGTGGGGCATCGCCTGGTCTCCGGACTACCTGGCGGACCAGCCGTTCGAGGAGCCCTTGATCACCCTCGGCCGGCACAGGCTCCGGTACCCCGGCTGACACGACCACGCTGACGCCCCCGCCACAACGGGGCTCAGGCGTACGTCCCCCGGGGGAACCACGGGTCGCGGACCTCGCGGGGCCCGTCCGGGGTCAGCAGGGTGAGGCCGAGCTGTCCGGAGGCGTACTCCGCCAGCTGCACCGAGCCGTGCCGGGTCTCCAGTTCGGCCTGCACCGGCACCGGCAGCTTGCTCAGGGCCCGCCGCAGCTGGAGGGCGTCGCGCCGGCTGATCGGCTGCGGGCAGCGGAGCACCAGCCGCAGGGGGCTGAGCGGGCCGGTGACCGGCAGGCCGGTGCCCAGTTCGTAGCCGGCCGCGCCGATGGGGCCCCAGGGCAGGCGGTGGTCCGCCACCAGCCGGCCGACCTCGGGCAGCAGCGCCAGGGCGGGGATGCCGGTCAGCCGTTCGGGGGCGAGCCGGTCGCGGCGGTCGGGGAGCTGTTCGGGCCGCAGGGTCCGGGCCACCGCCGCCCAGGGGGCGAGCGCGTCCAGCCGCTGGCCGGGGCGGGGGCCGCGCACGGTCACCGGGAACCAGAGTTCGGGCGCGGCCTCCGGGTCCCGGGTGCAGCGCTGCGGGTGCGGCAGGTCGACCGGGTTGCCGGCCACGGCGGGGGCCCGGCCGACCGTCACCCAGGGGTGTGCCCGCAGCACGGCCCGCGCCCAGCCGGGCAGCTCGCCGCCCGCGAAGGGCCGCAGCGAGCTGGGGCACTGCATCAGCAGCAGGTCGTGGGCGCCGGGCAGCCGGCCGTCCAGCGCGGCCAGCGGGCCGACCCGGCGGCGCGGTCCGTCGTGCGGGTCCTCGGCGGTGCGCCGGGTGTGGCTTCCGGGGTGTACGACGGTCACAGCGGGCTCCAGGGGGTGGCGTCGATTTCGCCGACGGCCCCAATCTGCGCCCGGTCGGCGGTCTCCGGCTACGGACGTTGGGCGCGTCCACCAGGGACCAAAGGCTCAAGGGGCCGTCCTGCCGGTCGGCGCGCACCAGGGAACGACCGGCAGGACGGGCCCGAGGTGCGCCGGTGGGAGCCCGGTGTGAGAGTGGGGGACAGCCCGGCATCCCGTTCGTAGGAGGAGTCATGGGCATCTTCGACAGGTTCCGGCACAAGCCGCACGAGTCCACCGGGCAGGACCCCGCCCAGCGCGCGGCCCTCGCCCATGACGAGGCCGCCGACGCGTACAGCAGCGACATCGAGCGCAAGCGCGAGACGGAGCAGAGGGTCGCCCAGGAGGAGGCCGACCGGCGCGCCGCCGAGAACATGACGTCCGAGGGCGACCCCTGGGGCTGAGCCCGGAGCTCAGCCCGTTCGCGGCGGCAGCGGCGGGCGCCGCAGGTCCGGCCGGGGCGTGGACTCCGGCGGGGGCGCCGCGGCGGGCGTGTCCTCCAACAGGTCCAGGGCCAGCTGGACGGCGGCGGTCAGCTCGGGGTGGCGCCCCCGGGCCCAGTCGCGCGGGGTGCGCAGCACGTGCACGTCCGGTTCGACGCCCCGGTTCTCCACCGACCAGCCGAGCCCGCCGCCGAACCAGGAGGCGTTCTTCGGCACCGAGATCTGGGTGCCGTCGCCGAGGGTGTGCCGCCCGCTCATCCCGACCACCCCGCCCCAGGTGCGGGTGCCGACCACTGGGCCGAGCCCGAGCAGCTTGATCGCCGCGATGATCACGTCGCCGTCCGAGCTGGTGGCCTCGTCGGCCAGCGCCACCAGGGGCCCGCGCGGGGCGTGCCGGGGCCAGCGGACGGGCCGGCGGTCCCGGGTGAAGTCCCAGGCGAGGACGTGCCGGGTGAGCTTCTCCAGGACCAGTTCGGAGACGTTGCCGCCGGCGTTGCCGCGCACGTCCAGCACCAGGGCGGGCTTGTCCAGCTCGCGCCGCAGGTCCCGGTTGAACTGCGCCCAGCCGGAGCCGCCGAGGTCCGGGATGTGCAGGTAGCCGCACCGTCCGTCGCTGAACTCCCGGACCAGGGAGCGCCGTTTGGCCACCCAGTCCTGGTAGCGGAGGGGCCGCTCGTCGGTCAGGGGGGTGATCACGATCCGTCGCGCCGGGCCGTCCGGGGCGCCGCGCAGGGCCAGTTCGAGCGTGGTGCCGCCGGTGCCGGCCAGCAGCGGCAGCGGTCCGCGCAGCGGGTCCACCGGGCGGCCGCCGACCTCCAGGAACTCGTCGCCGTCCCGGACGCCCTGGGCGGCCAGCGGGGCGCGGGCGCGCGGGTCGGAGGTCTCGCCGGGCAGCACCCGGTCGACCAGCCAGCGGCCGTCGGGGGAGCGGTGGGCGTTGGCGCCGAGCAGGCCGAGCGGCTGCTGGGCGAGGGTGGGGCCCTCGGCGCGCCGGGAGGGGGTGACGTAGGCGTGCGAGGTGCCGAGTTCGCCGAGGAGTTCGCGCAGCAGGTCGGCGAAGTCGTCGGGGGAGCAGATCCGGTCCAGCAGCGGCTCGTACTGGGCGACCAGCGCGGGCCAGTCCAGGCCGGACATCCGCTCGTCCCAGAACTGGTCCCGGACGATCCGGGCCGCCTCGTGGTAGGCCTGGCGCCACTCGGCGGCCGGGTGCACGGTGTGGGTGATCCGGCGCAGGTCGACGGTGATCCCGGCGGAGGGGGCGCCGACCGGGATCACCCGCAGCGTTCCGGCCGAGTAGACCGCGATCGAGCCGCCGTCCCCGGAGACCGCGTAGCCGTCCAGCTTCTCCACGAGCGTGGTGCGGGTGCCCCGGACGAGGTCGAAGTGCTCCAGTGAGGGGCGCCCGGAGGTGTCCTCGGGGCTGGCGAAGGTCTGTCCGAGGGTGCCGGAGATCGGCCAGCGCAGCCAGACCAGGCCGCCGCGCACCGCGTCGGTGGCCGAGTACTTGGAGGAGATCACCGGGAACTGGAGCAGCCGCTCGCCGATGCCCTCCGGATCGACCCGGACGGCGCCGTCACCGCCGTCGTGCGGGGCGCCGTCCTCGGCCGGGGCGGTGAACGGCGAGGGGGTGTCGGCGGCGAGCGGGACGAGGTACGGGCGGCAGCCGAGCGGGAAGGAGAGGTCGCCGGTGTGCACGTCGTGGACCGGGTCGAAGCCGCGCCAGGAGAGGAAGGCCAGGTAGCGGCCGTCCCGGGTGAACACCGGCTGCTCGTCCTCGAACCGGCCCTCGGTGACGTCGGTGGTGGCACCGGGCGCGTCGGCGCGGGTGAGCCTGATGCGGCGCAGCGAGCGTCCGGCGACCGGCTCGGACCAGGCGATCCAGTGCGAGTCGGGGGAGAAGCGGGCGCCGGCGACCGGCCCGTAGCCGGAGGCGGCCACCTCGCGCACCTCGCCGTCGGCGGCGGAGACCAGCAGCAGCCGGCCGTCCGAGGTGGCGGCGGCGAGCCGGCTGCCGTCGGGGGCGGCGGTGAGTTCCAGGACGCGGCCGATCCGCCCGGCGGCGACCACCCGGCGGTGGTGCTTCCGGTCCGCGCCGTCGTGCCCGGGCAGCGGCACCACCTCGATCGCGTCGGCGCCCTCGGCGTCGGTGATCCAGGCCGCCTCGCCGGTGTGCCCGAGCACCACCGGCAGCCGGGTGCGCACCCCGGGGGTGTCGGCGAGCGCGCGGGCCGGGCCGTCCCTGTGGGTGAGCCAGTACTGGCTGCCGCGCACGGTGATCAGCCCGGTCCGGCCGGTCCGGTCGCAGGCCAGGTCCTTGACCTGCCCGGCGGCGTTGATCTGGTACGGGCGGCGGCCGGCCCGGGCGCCGCCGAGCGGGACGCGCAGCCGGCGCGGGGCGGGGGCGGCCAGGTCGTCCAGCAGCCAGAGGTCGCCGGCGTGCTGGTAGACGATCCGGGTGCCGTCGGTGGCGGCCTCGCGGGCGTAGTAGGAGGCGTGGTCGGTGTGCCGGCGCAGGTCGGTGCCGTCCGGGCGGCAGGAGTAGACGTTGCCGATGCCCTCGTGGTCGGAGAGGAAGGCGATCCGGCCGCCGACCGGCATGGGTGCGGCGAGGTGCCCGGCGTGTTCGGGCAGGATCCGCTCGCCGTCCACCCAGAGCCGGCCGGTGGCGCCGCCCCGGTAGCGCTTCCAGGCGGCGGGTTCGTGCGGCGCGGCGCCGGTGAGCAGGACGGTCCGCTCGCGGCTCATCTGGGCGTCGCCGACCGGTCCCCAGGGCATCCGGCGGCCGGGGGAGCCGTCCGGCGGCAGGGAGTGCGCCCAGGTGTAGTGGCCGAAGGGCTCGTGGTAGGAGGTGACGGCCAGCACCTCGCCGTCCGGCAGCCAGCCGCGCACCCGGGTGTCCTGGCTGCCCCAGAAGCTGAGCCGGCCCGCCGGGCCGCTGTCGACCGGGGCGGTCCACACCTCGGGGGTCAGGCCGAGCCAGCTGGTCCAGGCGAGGGTGGTGCCGTCGGGGGAGAAGCGGGGGTGGCTGACCCTGGTGCGGTCGCAGCCGACCCGCCAGGCCCGGCCGGTGCCGGTGGCGTCGGCGTCCAGCGGGGCGATCCAGACGTCGTCCTCGGCGGTGAAGGTGAGCAGGCCGCCGTGCAGGTGGGGGTGGCGGAGGTAGCCGGGCGGGGTCACCCCTCCATCCTTCGACGGGGTGTCACCTCCGGCAACCGGAGCGGGCGGGGACCGGTCTGGACCATTGACACCGTACGGCCGTATCCACTTCAGTGGTCTAGTCCAACTTGGGTGCCAGGCCGGGCCGTTCCCCCCACTGGCGCGTGCTCCGGCGTGCCCTCGGACGTCCCCCACGACCGCGCCATCGCAGGAGCACCCGCATGCGCAGAACACCCACCTCCGGAACTCCGGCCACCGGCCGCCGCGCGGCCCTCGCCGCCGGCACCGCCTCCGCCGTCGCCGCGGCCACCCTGGTCGGCGTCACGCTCGGCCTGGCGCCCGCCGCCTCGGCCGGCGAGTTCCTGTCCAACGGCGGCTTCGAGTCCGGCTCGCTCGGCCCCTGGAGCTGCTCCGGCAACTCCGGCAGCGTCGTCACCAGCCCGGTGCACAGCGGCAGCCGCGCGCTCGCCGCGGCCGCCACGGCCGGCGACACCGCCCAGTGCTCCCAGACCGTCACCGTCGCCCCGAACACCACCTACACGCTCAGCGCCTGGGTCCAGGGCTCGTACGTCTACCTGGGCGTGGACGGCGGCGGCCCGAGCACCTGGACGCCGGGCACCGGCGGCTCGTACCAGAAGCTCAGCCTCAGCTTCACCACCGGCGCCACCCAGACCAGCGCCACGGTCTACACCCACGGCTGGTACGGCCAGGGCACCTACTACGCGGACGACATCTCGCTGGACGGCCCGGGCGCCCCCAGCCCGACGCCCACACCGACGGTGACGCCCACCACGCCGCCGCCGACCACCCCGCCGCCCACGACCCCGCCGCCGACCACCACGCCTCCGCCCACCACCCCGCCGCCCACCACGCCCCCGCCCGTCGGCAGCCACTCCCTGGTCGGCTACCTGCACGCGAGCTTCGCGAACGGCGCCGGCTACACCCGGATGGCCGACGTCCCGAGTTCCTGGGACATCATCGACCTGTCCTTCGGCGAGCCCACCTCCGTCACCTCCGGCGACATCCGCTTCAACCGCTGCCCGGCCACCGAGTGCCCGAGCGTGGAGTCGGACGACGAGTTCAAGGCCGCCATCGCCGCCAAGCGGGCCCAGGGCAAGAAGGTGCTGATCTCGATCGGCGGCCAGAACGGCCAGGTCCAGCTGACCACCACCGCCGCCCGGGACACCTTCGTCAGCTCGGTCTCGGCGATCATCGACAAGTGGGGCCTGGACGGCCTGGACATCGACTTCGAGGGGCACTCGCTCTCCCTCAACACCGGTGACACCGACTTCAAGAACCCGACCAGCCCGGTCATCGTCAACCTGATCTCCGCGCTGAAGACCCTCAAGGCCAAGTACGGCCCGGGCTTCGTGCTGACCATGGCGCCGGAGACCTTCTTCGTCCAACTCGGCTACCAGTACTACGGATCGGGCCCCTGGGGCGGCCAGGACCCGCGGGCCGGGGCGTACCTGCCGGTCATCTACGCGCTGCGCGACGACCTGACCCTGCTGCACGTCCAGGACTACAACTCCGGCTCCATCATGGGCCTGGACAACCAGTACCACTCGATGGGCGGCGCCGACTTCCACGTCGCGATGACCGACATGCTGCTCAAGGGCTTCCCGGTGGCGGGCAACACGAACAACATGTTCCCGGCGCTGCCCGCCTCCAAGCTGGCCATCGGCATGCCGGCCACCACCAACGCGGGCAACGGCTACGTGGCCCCGGCCGAGGTGAACAAGGCGCTCGACTGCCTCACCAAGCTGGCCAACTGCGGGACGTACGTGCCGCGGGCGGGCGCCCAGCCGAACCTGCGCGGGCTGATGACCTGGTCGATCAACTGGGACCGGTTCGCCGGCCAGGAGTTCTCCAAGAACTTCAACGGCTACTTCGGCCGCTGACCGGCCGCACGGCCTCCGGCAACACGACGTCCCCCTGTCCCGGCCCGGGACAGGGGGACGTCGCGTCCGCCTCAGCTCTCGACGGCCGCGTCCTTCGCGCGCCCGATGCCGGTCCAGGCCCAGGCGCCGAGCAGCAGGCAGCCCACGGCGGCGGCGGCCAGCGCGGTGCCCGAGCCGGCCGGCGGGTGCCAGGTCCCGTTCAGCGGGTTCACCGGGGTGTAGGTGAGCGCGATCCCCTGCCCGGCCTGCCAGCGGATCATGGTGTAGCCGAGGAAGACCAGCTGGAGCGGCAGCACCAGGACGGCGAGGACGCGGAACAGCGAGGCCGACCGGGCCCGGTCGAGCACGCCGCTGCGGCCCAGCAGGAACGCGCCGAGCAGCGGAACGCCGACGGCCACCGGAAGCAGGTACCGGCCCTGGCCGGCGAAGCCGACCTTGGCCGCGGCGAACGAGTCGGACAGCGTGACGACGGCGAAGGGCACCGCGGCGAAGGCGAACAGCCGCCAGCGGTCGGCCCAGCCCGCGAAGGCGAACCCGGCGAGCGCGAGGACGCCCAGCGCCAGGTACCAGAGGTAGTAGGGGGTGTTCGGCAGCCGGGTGTCGAGCCACGACGGGATGCCGATCATCTCCTGCATGTAGCCGGCCCACTGCACGACCACCTCGTGCCGGAAGGCCTGGGCGAAGGTGATGTCGCCACCGCCGACGGGGGACAGCTCGGAGGTCTTCATGACGACGGTCCACAGGGCGCCGGCGGCCCCGGTGACGGTCAGCGCGCCCGCGGCCCACCAGAACGGCCGGAAGCGCAGCAGGGCCCGCAGCCGTTCCCGCTTCGCGGGGACCAGCATGATCCCGACGATCGCCGCGCACCAGAGCGGCCCGAGCGCGCGCAGGGTCATGAGCACGGAGCCGGCGATCCCGATCTGGACCATCGCCGCGCGGCGCAGCGGCTGCTCCGGGTCCAGCATCGTCGGTATCAGGGCGGCGATCAGGGCCATGCCGGCCGCGATCTCGACCCCGTTGGGGTTGACCGAGCCGGACAGGTGGACGGTGATCGGGGTCACCGCGACCAGGACGCCGGCGCCCATGATCCGGTGCCTGGTCCAGGCGGCGGCACTGTGCGCGGCGCTCGCGAGCAGCGCCGAGACCAGGCCCGCGCCGATCAGCCTGGCCAGGGTGACGCCCAGCCAGTTCGGCCAGAGGGCCAGCGGCCAGCCGACCACGGCGTAGAAGACCGGGTTGTACCGGCCGGCGCGGGTCGCCGCCCGCACCACGTGCTCGTCCCCTTCGGGCGCCTTCGCGCACGCCGCGGAGACGGCGGCGTCGAACGCCCAGCAGTTGTCCCGGACCAGCGTGGCCGGGACGTTCTGGTAGGCGCCGGTGCCGCTGGGCACCATCTCGGGCTTCGGCGCGATCTCACCCCGGGCGACGGCGGCCGCCCTGATGATGTGCTGGGCCTCGTCGGGGCTGGCGTCGTACGGAGCGGCGAGCGCCCAGCCGGCACACAGGAGGAAGAACCCGAGGAAAGGGAGCCACCAGGTGGGGCGGAACCACGACCGGGCCGCACCCCGCGCACGGCCACGGCGGATCCGGGGTGCGGGGGATTGCGGCCGCGACGTGACGGCGGAGGAGTAATCAGGCACCGCACCAAGATAGTCGGGCGGTCCGAACCGCCGGGACCCGAGTGCGGTGGAGGCCCGGGAAACCTCTAGCATGTGCGACTGTGACTGCACTTGATTCGACGCATGCAGGGTCCGAGCCGAGTGCGAAGGGGGGACTTACCAGACTTCTGGGCAACCGCGTGGTGAGATTTCTGTTCGCCGGCGGTGTCAGCACGACCGTCGACATGGGGACGTTGTACGTGCTCCACGGCGTGTCCCATGTCCAGCTGGCGCTGGCCACGTTCGGGGCCGTACTTGCCGGTTTCGTCACCAACTTCCTGTTGAACCGGTTGTGGGCGTTCGAAAGCACCTCCCCGATCGGCGGACAGACCGTTCGCTATCTGGTCATGGCGGGCGGCAACTGGATCGGCACCGTACTTCTGGTCGGCGGGCTCGTGAAGATGGGTGTCTATTACCTGATTGCCAGGGCCCTGGTGCTCGGCGTTCTCTCGGTGGCGAACTTCCTCGGCTACAAGCACTGGGTATTCAAGACCAGCTGATCCGATCTGTCGGATTCATCCCGCCCGCCGGGTGGGGGCCGTGCCGGAACGGGTGGCGAAACAGGTCGCAATCACGGGACTCCCGCGTCAGCGGGAGTCGAACGGAAAGCCGCGGCGCCGGTCGCCGCGCGCCACGGAAACGCCGGAAGGCCCCCCCCCAACCCCCGGGGCCTACCGC
>NZ_JBHTWX010000115.1:0-29802 GCF_042792155.1 Kitasatospora sp. NPDC056651
GAATAGCGCTGCCCGACCGGGCCCGATGGTGGTCCGATGGCGTCCGAGCCGGGCGGGTAGTGTGTCGGAATGCTCACTGTGACCTCCGTGAATGTGAATGGACTGCGCGCCGCCGTTCCCGGAGGCTCCTGCGAGGTTCCTAGGGCTTCGGCGGCACCGGGGCACCCGCACCCCGGCCGGCCTTGACGCCGTTCACCATCGCCTGGTGGATCGCCCGCGCGGTGGTCTCGTCGTGCGCGGGCAGCGGGCTGCCGGAGACGGTGTACCAGTCCAGCGCGCCGGTGTACTGGACGGTCAGCTCCACCTTGCCGTCCACCCAGGTGGTGTGCACCGTGAGATCGCCGGAGATCGGGCCGATCTCGGCGGTGCTCACCCCACCGGGGCCGCTGATGATCGATTGGGTGGTCCAGGTCGCCCACGACGTGCGCGGGTCCGCGGGCGGCCGGGCCTGGCGGTTTCCTTGGTCGTGTTCGGTCATGCGCCTATCCTCCCCCGCGGGTGGCCCGCCGCCGGAGCAGCGACACCTGCGGTAACGGCGACCGCCCGGTCCCACCGGGCGGTCGAGTCGGTTCCGCGGACGGTCAGCCGGTCTGGCCTGGCTCGTCCAGCATGGTGTCGCCCTCCGCCTGGGAGGTGTCCTGCGCGTGCAGGTTCTGCATCGAGGTGATGCCCTCCTCGGGGTCCGCGGCGCGGACGTCCTCGTTCTCCTCGGTGCTCACCTTGGACCGGTCGCTCATGTCGGTCATTGCGGGCTCCGTCTCCTCGGCCGGCCCGGTTGCGCCCGGGCCGGAGGCGCGGCAGGGCCGGTGCTGTCTGTCGCCCTTCAAGCCTGCCTCCGCCCCGGCGCCGGGGCCAGCCGGGTGACCCGGGGAGCGTCCCGGGAAGGTCCCGCGGATTCACACGGTCGTCACCAGGTCACCGGCAGCGACCGCATGCCGTAGATGAACGAGTCGGTCCGGAAGGCGAGTTCGTCGCGGGGGACGGTCAGCCGCAACCCCGGCAGCCGCCGGAACAGCGTGGTCAGCGCGATCTGGAGCTCGGCGCGGGCCAGCGGCTGGCCGAGGCACTGGTGCACGCCGAAGCCGAAGGCCATGTGCCGCCGGGCGTCCCGGTCCAGGTCCAGCTCGTCGACCGACGACCGGTCGGCGCCGCCGAACACCTCCTCGTCCCGGTTGGCGGTGGAGAGCATCGCGATCACGCCCTCCCCGGCCCTGACCGTCGTGCCGCCCAGCTCCACGTCCTCCAGTGCCACTCGGGGCACCCCGGTGTGCACGATGGTCAGCAGGCGCAGCAGCTCCTCCACCGCGCCGGGCACCGCGGCCGGGTCGGCCAGCCTGGCGATCTGCTCGGGCCGGTCCAGCAGCAGGGCGGTGGAGAGCGCGATCATGTTCGCGGTCGTCTCGTGCCCGGCGATCAGCAGCAGCAGGCCGGTGCTGGCGACCTCGCGCGCGGTCAGATCGTCCCGGGTGGCGAGCCGGCTGAGGATGTCGTCCTCCGGCCGCTCCCGCTTGCGGGCCGCCAGCGCCCGCAGGTACCCCAGCAGCTCCTCCTGGGCCTCCAGGAGCCGCTCCAGCGTGTTGGTGTTGTTGAGCAGCGTCCGGCTGACGCGCTGGAAGAACTCGCGGTCCTCGTACGGCACGCCGAGCAGCAGGCAGATCACCAGGGAGGGGACGGGCAGCGCGAAGTCGGCGACCAGGTCGGCCTCGGCGCGGTCCCCGGTCATCGCGTCCAGCGCCTCGTCCACGATCCGCTGGATGTCGGGGCGCATCGCCTCGACCCGCTTGACCAGGAAGTCCCCGGTGACCATCCGGCGCAGCCGGGCGTGCTCGGGGTCGTCGAGCCGCAGGAAGCTCGGGTTCTCGGCGATCCGCTCCCGGCTGCCGGCGATCAGCACCGGGAACGACGGATGGCGCGGGTCCGCGCTGAACCGGCGGTCGGACAGGACGGTGCGGACCTCGGCGTAACCGGTGGCCAGCCAGCAGGGCTCGCCCCCGGGCACGTCGGCGCGGGTCAGCGGGGCGGTGGCGGCGGCCTCGGTGTAGGCGGGTGGCGGGCCGAACGGGCACCCGACGGAGTGCCGGGCGGGGAGCGGGACGGCGTGGGTGGTGGGTGTGCTCGTCAAGGCGGGGGTCTCCTTGCGTCGCGGTGCTGCGCCGGTTTGGGTGGCGGTGGCGGTCCGTCAATAGTGGTTGCGGCCCGTGGACATGGCGGTACAGGACCGGCGTCGGCCGGTCTCCGGTCAGTCGTCGATCTCGGCCGGCCCGTCCTCGACCACGGTGATCGCGCCGCCCGGGCAGAGCTGCGCGGCCAGCCTGAGGTCGTCGAACTGGTCCGGGCGGAAGGAGGTCTGACGAAGTCTCACCAGACTGTCGTGGTCGTCCTGGTCGAACACCTCGGGAACGTTCGTGACGCACATCCCGGAGCTGCAACAGCGGTCCCGGTCGACACTCACCCGCATGGTCGGGCACCTCTCGCCAGTGCGCCGCCGGCTGCCCGGCGGCCGACTCTCGTTGTCATGGCCAACCTAACCGCCGTTCCTCCGTCCACGGATGGTGCCGTGGTCGGATCGCCGAGAATGGCCGATTCGGTGCCCGTCGGCGCCTCGGGGCGGCCGGGCAGGTTTGGAGGGGCGACGCCCCGGCGGACGGGCGGCACCCGTGGACCGCGCCGCCCGCTGCCACCGGGCTCACGAATCCCTCAGCGGCGGCGATCTCCCGCACCGTCACGACGGTGTCGGCCTCGACGGCGGACTCGTCCGTCCGGTGGCGCACCACCCGGGCGGACCGCTGGACCGGACCGGCCGGATAGCGGGGGCCGCGCCGCACCCCGTCGAACGCGATCTCGACGACCGGTTCCGGCCGGACCCGCACCGTCCAGGCGCCCCGCCCGGTCTCCCGGGCCGGCGGCCCGGTGGTCTGCCGGGCGAGCGTCTCGCCGGTCAGGCCCTTGACGGTCTTGCCGAGCACCGCCCATGGGCCCAGCCCTGACCTGGCTCGTTCACGCCCCGCCGGCCGGTCTGGTCCGTTCGGGTGGCGATGGCAAGGCGCCGGAGTGGCGTGCGTGACGGGTGGTGTCGGACGGGGTGGTGGTGAGTGGTGGTCCGACGGGGCGTCATGCTTGGGGATCGCAAGGTTCACCGAGTGATGGAGACCGAGATGAGTGAGACCACCAAGACCGCCTGGCGGGTCGGTGCGCCCGAGCCCGGCGACTACGCCGCGTGGCGTGAACTCTACCGGGGTTACTGCGAGTTCTACCGGGTGGCGAGCCCGGATGAGAAGGCCGAGCTGGTGTGGTCCTGGATCACCGATCCGGAGCACGAGGTGTCGGCGCTGCTGGTTCGGGACGAGGACGGCCGGCCGGTCGGGCTGGCCCACTACCGGCCGTTCTCCCGGCCGCTGCACGGGACGGTCGGCTGCTTCCTGGACGATCTGTTCGTGATGCCGGAGATCCGGGGCGGCGGGGCGGTGGACGCGCTGTTGGGCCGCCTGCGGGAAATCGCGGCCGAACGCGGGTGGAACACCGTGCGCTGGATCACCTCCGAGGACAATTACCGGGCCCGCGGAAAATATGACCAGGTCGCCACCCAGGTCAGGTTCATCACCTACGACATGGCTCCGGAGACCCCGGCCGGCTGAGTCCGCGACGCGATCGCCGGACATTCGTTCGGAGTTTCTGTTATCGACGCCCCGCCGGGAGGTCTCCCAAGTGTCGACACCCGACCAGTCGACCCGGAACAGAAAGCGTGGCCACGTGAACAGCGACGACAGGACGACCATCCTCCCGGCGAGCGGAGGCAGCGCCGACGGCGGCCGCGGGAGTGGTACCCGTGGCCGCCCCGGCGGTCGGGCGGCGCGGCGGGCTGCCGAGCGGCACTCCGGCCAGGGGAAGCGGGCGCGGCGGCGCGGCGGGATCGTGCCGGTCGCCGCGGTCGTCGCCGCAGTGGCCGGCACCGGGTTGTTCGCCGCGCTGGCCGGCGCGGGCTACGCGGCGTACGGCGGAAAGCAGGCCGACCGCGACACGGCCGCCCAGTCGCTGTCCGCCGACGCGCTGATCTCCGCGGAGCTGGGCACGCACGGGGGCATCCAGGTCCCCGGCACGGGGGGAACGAACCCGGACCTGCCGGTGCCGGTGCCGGTGAGCCCGACGACCGAGGCCCCGAGCGCCCCGGCGGCCACTCCGGCGACCACCGCTCCGGCCTCCCCGACGGCTTCCGCCTCCGCCGCTCCGACCGCCGCCCCCAGCGCCACCACCGCCACGGCCCCGGTGGCCAAGGCGGCTCCGCTCTCCAGCCGTCCCGCCTCCGCCGCCCCCGCTCCCGTGGCGGCCAGGCGTCCCGGTGGTGCCCCGCAGGTGGGTGGGGGAGCGGCCCCGGGCTACGCCCAGCAGGTCGTGGACCTGGTCAACGTCCAGCGTGCCAAGGCCGGCTGCGGACCGGTCAGCGCCGAGCCCCGGCTGGCGAGCGCGGCCCAGTCGCACAGCGACGACATGGCCAACCGCAACTACTTCGACCACGCCAGCCCCGAGGGCGAGCACGCCGACCACCGCATCGAGGCGGCCGGCTACAGCTGGAGCACCTGGGGAGAGAACATCGCCCGGGGCCAGAAGGACCCGGCCGCCGTGATGGACGCCTGGATGAACAGCCCCGGCCACCGGGCCAACATCCTGAACTGCTCGTTCAACCAGCTCGGCGTGGGCGTGCGGACCGGCGCCAACGGTCCGTGGTGGACCCAGGTGTTCGCCGCCCCGGAGTGACCGGCCCCGGTCCGGTCTGACGGGGGACCGGTCGACGGGGGACCGCGCCAACCAGTCCGGTCCGATTTTCCGATTCCGTGCACATTGTTGTTATCTGATCACTCCCCATAGGTCTCCGAGGAGGCGGCGGCGGACGGAAACACGGCAACACGGAGTGCGGACCATGAACGCTGATGTGCAGAACAGCACCGGGACCACCCTGGTGCTCGCGGCGCAGGCAGGTGACCGGCAGGCGCGGGAGGCGCTGGTCGCCGCCTGGCTGCCGCTCGTCTACAACGTGGCCGGCCGCGCCCTCGGCGGCCACGCCGACGTGGACGACGTCGCGCAGGAGACCATGATCCGGGCCCTGGACGGCCTGGAAGGGCTCCGTGACCCGGATTCCTTCCGGTCCTGGCTGGTCGCCATCACCATGAACCAGGTGCGCCGCCGTCACGCCGCCGGCCGGCAGCAGCCGACCGTCGGAGGTCTGGACGAGACCTGGGAGGTCGCCGACCCGCGGGCCGACTTCACCGACCTCACCATCCTGCGCCTCGGCCTGTCCGGCCAGCGCCGCGAGGTGGCCGAGGCCACCCGCTGGCTGGACCCCGACGACCGCGAGCTGCTCTCCCTCTGGTGGTTGGAGGCCGTCGGCGAACTCACCCGCGCCGAACTCGCCGAGGCCCTCGGCCTGAGCCCACAGCACACCGCCGTACGGGTGCAGCGGATGAAGAAGCAGCTCGAAGCGGGCCGCGTCGTCGTCCGCGCGCTCTGCGCCTACCCCCGCTGCCCCGGGCTGACCGAGCTCACCACGGGATTCGACGGCACCCCGAACTCGGTCTGGCGCAAGCGCATCGCCCGCCACATCCGGGACTGCGCGGACTGCGGCAGCCTCGGCCGTGACCTCTTCCCGGCCGAGGGACTGCTGGCCGGCCTCGCCCTGGTGCCGATCCCGCTCGACTCGCCCGCGCTGCTGCACTTCCAGCACGCCGCGGCCACCGCCGCCACCGCCGCCACCCCGACCGCCGCCACCGGAGCGGGCTCCGCCCACGGAGGCGCCACCACCGGCGGCCCGGGTGCCGGAGCCCACACCGGAACCGGCGCGCACCCGGGCACGGGCGGGGGAGGGCAGGGCGGCTGGGCCGGCAGCGCGACCCGCAAGGCGATGCTGGCGAGCGGAGCCGCGGCGGCGGTCGCCGTGACCACCCTCGCGCTGGTCTGGCCGCAGAGCGGCGAGCCCCAGCGGGCGACGGCACCGGAGCCCGCCACCCCGGTAACCGTCCAGGACACCCCGACCGCCGCCGCCGCGTCGGCCGCCGTCGCACCCACGCCCATGGCGACGCCGACCCTGACGCAGTCCCAGACGCCGAGCGCGCCCCCGACGCCCACACCGACGCCGAGCACGACCCGCACGGCCGCCGCGACACCGCAGCCCAACCCGGAGCGCCAGCTGGTCGACCTGGTCAACGCCGAACGCGCCAAGACCGGCTGCGCACCGCTGCGGATCGACCCCAGGCTGCACGGCTCGGCCCAGAAGCACGCGGACGACATGGCCACCCGCGGCTTCTTCGACCACGTCAACCCGGACGGCGTCCGTACCGATGTCCGGATCACCGCCACCGGCTACCGCTGGTCCCAGTGGGGCGAGAACCTCGACCGGGGCCCGACCACCCCGGCCGCCGTCTTCGCCCGCTGGATGGACGGCGGAATCCACCAGTCCAACATGCTCGACTGCGGGTTCAAGGACATCGGCGTCGGCTTCGCCACCGGCTCGGCCGGCACCCCCTACTGGACCCAGGACCTCGGCGCCCCGATGCCCTGAGCCACCAGCGGGGACTACGCGGGAGTGACCGCCACCAGACCGTCGGCCGACCCCGTCACGTAGCCCGTGGCCTGCCCGACGACGCCACCCGCGTCACCGACCTGCCCGGGCAGCACGTCCGGAGCACTGCTCAGCGGCCCGGGCAGACCCTCCTGCCCGCCCACGGCACTGGCGTGCGCGCTCGGCGCGGTGAGGGACGCCACGACGCCGACGGCGAGCGAGGCGACGGCAAGCATGCTGCGCTTCTTCATGGCCGGTCCAACGAGGCCGCGCCGGAAGGGTTACGGCCGGCCGCCGGTCATGAGCCCACCGCTGAGCCGCAGTCCGACACCCATCAGGAGACCTCCGTTCATTCGTCCGATCGCGCTGAGGAGGTTGGGGATGTCGGGGACGTCGGGGACGTCGGGGACGTCGGGGGTGTGTCGGACGATTCCGCCGGGAGCAGCCGCGCCGGCTCACGGTGGAGACCGCACGGGAACGTTGGACGGCCCGCGAGCCGACCGGGACTGTGCCGGGCGGCGGGCGGGCCGTGGGGACCACCATGGCCCCACCCACCCCGGCAGGTCAGGGCGTGCGCGGGCCGATCGGGCGCACGGCGGCGCGCCGGGCGTGCACCAGCAGCCCCAGCCGCGCCGTCAGGGCGCCCCGAAGTCCTGGGGCACCGGGGGCCCGCCCGTCACTGCGGCCCCACGCCCCGACGCGGAAACCGCCCGGACGGGAGGACCGCGTGATCCGTGGGATGGACGAGACCCGTCCGACCCGCGCGATCCGGCGACATGCCGTCCTCCCCCGGACGGCTCACGGTGATGGCGGGACCCCCGGGCGCGGACTAACGTCAGGAGTGCTTCGTCCCCTGACGGACGAGCCACGGCCGTCGGAACTCCTGGCCAGGTCCGGCGGCCGTACTTTCATGTCCCGGCACCGCACGCCCGGCGCACGCACCCCGTAGGCTGGCCGCCGAGACGCCGCCCGCGAACCGGATGCCAGGAGCCGCCGTGACCAGCCCAGCCTCCCCCGTCCTGGTGGTCGGCGAGTGCGTCGCCGACATCGTCCGGACGGACGGGGCCCCGGACCGGGTGCACCCCGGCGGCAGCCCGGCGAACGTCGCGTACGGCCTGGCCCGGCTGGGCCGCCCGGCCACGTTGCTCACCGAGCTGGGGCCGGACGCCAACGGCCGGCTGATCCGCCGGCACCTGGAGTCGGCGGGCGTGCGGGTCCGGGCCGCCGAGGTCGCCCGGACGCCCTCGGCCGTGGTGGAACTGGACGGGCGGGGGCAGGCCCAGTACACCTTCGACATCGGCTGGACGCTTCCGCCGACCGGGCTGACCGGGCCGACCGGTCTCGCCGAGCCGCCGGCGGCGATCCACCTCGGCTCGATCGCGGCGGTCACCGAGCCGGGCGCGGCATCGGTCCTGGCGCTGGTGGAGCACTGGCACGGCCGGGCGCGGATCAGCTACGACCCGAACGTGCGGCCCGCGCTGATGGGCGACCGGGCCGGGGCCGTCCGCCGGGTCGAGCGCTGCGTGGCGTTGAGCGACCTGGTCAAGGCCAGCGACGAGGACCTGGCGTGGCTCTATCCGGGGGAGCGGCCCGAGGCGGTCGCCGAGCGCTGGCTGTCCCTCGGGCCCTCGACGGTCGCGGTCACCCTCGGCGCGCAGGGTGCGTTCGCCCGCACCGCCGAGGGCGGGCACGTCGAGGTCGCGGCCGTCCCGGTGCGGGTGGCGGACACCGTCGGCGCCGGGGACTCCTTCATGGCAGCCCTCCTCGACGCCCGCGCGACCGGTGCCGACCTCCCCGGCTGCCTCACCCGCGCGGTGACGGCGGCCGCGCTGACCGTCGCCCGCCCGGGTGCCAATCCGCCCTCGGCGGCCGAACTCGCGGCGGCGCTGGCGGGCACGAGGGTGGACGGCCGGGTACCCGCACGGGAGCCCTCCTCGGCCGCCGAGGCCCCGCGGACCCGCTCAACCGGCTGACCGCCCGACGGCCGTGAGGTCCTTCCCGTACCAGATCTCGGCGTACGGGCTGCTGCTGTAGGCGGGTATCTCCCGGTATCCGTGCCGGGTGTACACCGCGCGGGCCTCGACCAGGTCGAGGCGGGTGTCGAGGACGATCCGGTCGGCGCCGAGGGAGCGGGCGGCCAGGTCGACGGCGGCCAGCAGGGCGGCACCGCCGCCGGTGCCGCGCAGGTCGGCACGGACGAAGACGCGGGTCAGCTCGGCGGTGGTGGCGTCGAGTCGGCGGAGCCCGGCACAGGAGTGGGCGACGCCGTCGTGGCGGCCGATCAGGAAGAGGCCGTCGGGGGCGGCGAGGTCGTCGCTGGGGGAGTCGGCCAGGCCGGATTCGAGCTCCTCGGCGGTGCCCTCCCGGCCGAGGTGGAGGCGGTAGTAGCGGTTGGCCACGTCGTAGTAGTACTCGCGCAGCAGGCCGAGGGCCTCGGGGGTGGTCACGTCGGCGGTGGCGACGGTCCAGAGGTCGGATCGGTGGGGCGCGGTGTTCGTCATGCGCGCATGATCCGGTTCGCGCTCCGTCGGCGCAATCGGATTTCCCGGCGTTGGCGAGCGGCCGTGACCAGCCGTGATCAGCCGTGATCGGTCGCGAGAGGTCGCGATCGGCCGCCCGGGCAGAGGAACGGCCGGGTCTCCGGTGGGTCGTTGCCCCGGGCGGGTGACGAGGGGATTGGCGGTGGTGCACGGCGGGGGAGCAGTGCAGCTATGAACAGACCATCAGTTTGTCGTATTGGTGGGGGTCTGAGGGGATACCAGGGAGTCCGGAGGAGTCTGCTGGCCGCCGTCTGCCTCTCCGCCGTCCTCGCCGGCTGCGCCGGTCCGTCCACTCCCGCCGTGCCGAAGACCGCCCCGGCCGACGCGAACGCGGCGCTCGCCGCCCCGGCCGAAGCCCCGGCCGCGGAAGCCGCCGCCCAGGGTGCCGCCGAGGCCGACGAACACGCGGGCGCCCGGCCCGCCGCCCCGCCGCAGCTCCCCGGAGCGGCCCGCAAGGAGGAGGAGAGCAGCGGCGACACGATGGCCCGCCAGGAGGCGGCCACCCGAACCGCCCTGGAGACGGCCCAGCGGTGGGGGCTGGACCAGGTGCCGCTCAAGGCCCCGCCGCGTCCGGCCGCCAGGGTCGTGCTCACCGAGGGGCAGGGCGTCAAGCTCGCGGACGGCCGGCCGCCCGTGGTCTACCGGGTACCGACCGACGACAAGGTGGTCTTCCTGACCGTCGACGACGGCGACGAGAAGGACCCGGAGTTCTCCCGGATGGCCGAGGAACTGGGCATCCCGCTCAGCGCCTACGTCTCCGACTACCTGGCCCGCGAGAACTACGGCTACTTCCGCGACCTCCACGCCCAGGGCGTGGAGATCAACAACCACACGATCAACCACCGCAACCTGAAGGTCCTGGACTACGACACCCAGCACCAGGAGATCTGCAACCAGCAGGACCAGCTGGAGCGGCAGATCGGCGTCCGCCCCCGGCTGTTCCGGCCGCCGTACGGTGAGTACAACGACGACACGCTGCTCGCGGCGGCCTCCTGCGGGGTGGCGGCGGTGCCGCTGTGGAACGAGGAGGCGTTCCCGGACCACATGGAGTGGCGCTACGACGACCGGAAGCTGCACCCGGGGGACATCATCCTGACCCACTTCCGGGGCACCGGCCTCTGGAACGCCTCCATGCCGGACCTGCTGCGCAAGGTCGTCAACGACGTCACCGCGCAGGGCTTCGCCCTGGCCCGGCTGGACGACTACCTGTAGCGAACGGCACCGCCGCGGCCCCGGACCAGGACGGTCCGGGGCCGCGGCGGTGCGAGGACCGGACTCAGCCGAGCGAGAGGGCGTCGAGGTACACCCAGGCGCCCTCGTAGCGCACGAAGCGGCTGTTCTCGGTGAGCACGCCCTTCTCTCCGCCCTCGGTCCAGTGCGCCCGGAAGGCGACCGTGCCCTCCGCGTGGAACGCGCCGCCCTCGGTGGTGGCGACCACCTCCAGGGCGGTCCAGCGCAGGCCCGGGTCGAAGTCGACCTCGGCCGGCCGGGTGTCCGGGTGCCAGGTGCGCAGCAGGTAGGCCTCGTCCTGCGCGGCGAAGGCGCTGAACCGGGAGCGCATCAGGGACTCGGCGGTGGTGGCCGCCGTCTGGCCCCGGTGCATCCGCCCGCAGCAGTCGCCGTAGGCGGCGGGCAGGCCGCACGGGCAGGGCGAGGAGGGCAGCAGCCGGGGCGCGGCGGCGCGGGGCGCGGTACGACGTCGGGACATGCCGTCCATTGTCTCCCACCCCCGCGGCGGCTCCCCGGCCGCCCCGTGCACCCGGGGCGGTGAGCCGGGCGGCGCACCCGGGAACGGACGGCGCACTCAGGCGCGGGCGTCGCCGAACCAGTCGCGCAGCGCCCCGACCAGCCCGGCCGGGTCCGCTCGGCCGGGCTCGGCGGCCCAGGCGACGTAGCCGTCCGGGCGCAGCAGCAGGGCGCCGGCCGGTGGCTGCGCGCACTCGGCCGTGACGAGGTCCACCCGGTCCTGCCAGCCCGCCGCCGGGCCCGCGAGGCCGAGTTCCCCGCCTGTGAGGTCGATCAGCAACGGGCGTCCGGCGCGGGCGAGTTCGGCGATCCGGACGGTGCCGTCAGGGGTGGTCGCGGTGAGGTCCGGTGTGAAGAGTCCGGCCAGCGGGTGCGGGCAGCCGACCTGGTAGCGGACGTCGCTGCCCGCCATCAGCGCCGCGATCCGGCCGAGGTTGTCCGGGTGCTCCAGCAGCTCGCCGAACAGGGCGCGCACCGCGGTGGTCGCGGGGCCGGGGGACATCAGCGCCGTCTGGGCCTGGGAGTGCATGAAGACCCGTTCACCGACCGGGTGGCGTTCCCGGTGGTAGCTGTCCAGCAGCCCGGGCGGGGCCCAGCCGCGCAGCTCGGCGGC
Organism: Kitasatospora sp. NPDC056651; assembly: GCF_042792155.1. Taxonomy (NCBI): domain Bacteria; kingdom Bacillati; phylum Actinomycetota; class Actinomycetes; order Kitasatosporales; family Streptomycetaceae; genus Kitasatospora; species Kitasatospora sp. NPDC056651. Next base: position 11,450 of record NZ_JBHTWX010000115.1, read on the forward strand.
GAGTTTCCAGCCGAGGTTGGCGGCGTCCTGGAGGCCGAGGTTGAGGCCGGGGCCGCCGGTCGCGGCGTGCACGTGGGCGGCGTCGCCGACCAGCAGCACCCGGCCGTCGCGGTAGCGCTCGGCGAGCCGGGTGTTGTGGCCGACGGTGCGGCGCGGGGTGAACGGTCCGGCGGTACGGGCCGGGGCGAGCGGCAGATCGGCACCGGTCACCCGGCGGATGCTGGCGCGCAGCTCGTCCAGGGTGAGCGGGGTCCGCCGGTCCACCGGGGGGCCGCCCCACTCCATGGTGGCGACCATGACGGCTTCCGGGTCGAACGGGGCGATGACGAACACGCCGTGGTCGGTGCGGGTGTGGGTGTAGAAGCGGAACGGGGTCGGGCAGCCCGGCAGCAGGACCTCGCCGTTGCCGGTGAGGCGGATCCCCTCGGGCGGCAGCACGTGGGCGACGCGGGAGACCGGATCGGGCGAGGTGACGCCGGGGAAGCCGATCCCGGCGAGCTTGCGGACGGTGCTGTGGCCGCCGTCCGCGCCGACCAGGTAGCGGGCGCGCACCTGCCGGTCGCCGTCGGGGCCGTGGACGTCGACGGTCACCCCGGTCGGGTCCTGGCGCAGGCCGGTGACCTCGTGGTCGCGGCGCACGGTGACGCCCAGGTCGAGGAGGCGTTCCTCCAGCACCTCCTCGATCCGGTGCTGGGGCACGGGCGCGGCGTGGAACGGGTTCCGGGCGAGCCGGTCGAGGTCCAGCGGGAAGGCGCCGAAGACGAAGCGCGGTACGGGCCGGGGCGCGCCCGGGACGCCGCTGACCGGCTGGTGCAGGCCGCGGTGGTCGAGCAGCCGGAGCACCTGTCCGACCAGCCCGTTGGCCTTCTGCTCGCCCGAGCGCGCGGGCAGCCGGTCCAGGACCACCGGCCGGATCCCGGCCAGTGCCAGTTCGCCGGCCAGGAACAGCCCGACCGGTCCGGCGCCCACGACGACGACGTCGTCGATCATCTCGATTCTCCCTTGGACGAGGTGAGTTCACTGGTGTGACGGATCGGGCAGCCCGGCCGCCAGCTGCCGCAGCGCCTCGGCGAGCAGCGATTGGAACGGCACCGGCGGGTCGGCGACCAGGTACTGGTCGTTGGCGGCCTTGACGGCGGAGAGCGCGGCGGCGGTGACCAGCTTCGGGTAGAGGTCCCGGTCCGGGTCGGTGCCGGTCCGGGCGGCCACCGCGGCCGCGAGCCCGGCCGCGGTCCGCGCCCCGTCGCGCATCAGCTCGGCCTGGAGTGCCGGTTCGCGCAGCACCAGCCGGATGCCGGCGGTCCACTGCGGGTCCGGCTGCTCGGACATGCCGTCGTACGGTGCGAGCAGGGCCCGGGTGAGCGCCTCCCAGAGCGGTTCCCCGGGGGGCCGTCGCCGCAGCACCTCGGCGGACCGCAGGATCCGCTCGCGGTGCCGGTGGACGATCGCCTCGGCCTTGCTGGAGAAGTAGTTGTTGTACGTGCGGGGGGAGACCCCGGCCGCGGCCGCGATGTCCTCGACCCGGACGTTCTCCAGCCCCCGTTCCACGGCCAGGCGCAGTGCCGCCCAGCTGAGCGCCTCGCGCGTCGCGGCCTTCTTCCGTTCCCGCAGCCCGGGTTGACCCTTCGTCATGCGCACCACTGTCCCGCAGAACATGCGTGCCACGCAATAGTGCGTGGCGCGCAAGTTCTTGCCCGCCGGGCGGGCCGTGGCGAGCCGCCCGCCACCTGCGGTTCGTCGCTGGTAGTAGTTGCCTGGTCGCGGAGCGATCCCGAGGGGGAACCGGATCCCGCAGGTTTCCGGCGGGACGGCTCGACAGGACTTGAGGAGCGGTCATGGGTGGCAGACAGCGTCCGACGGGAGTGCGGGGGCCCCGCCGGGGCAGGCCCGCCGGCGGTGCCCGGGTGAACTCCCGGACGGAGTTCGCCCGCATCGAGGGGTTCCTGGCCTGGGAGGCGGAGGTCGCGGCGGCCGAACGGGACGCCCGCGCGTTCGCCGGGCAGTTCCCGTGGCTCCCGGCGGCGGAGCGGGAGGCCGTCGAACAGGCCTATGCCGCCGACCGGTTGCGCTACGCCGAGGAGGTGGTCGACCGCGCGGTCGAGCGGTGCCGCCGGCTGGCCGCCCGCTACCGCGTGGAGTGCCGCCGGCTCTGCGCCCGCTGGGCGGCGCTCTGCCTCTCCGTCACCCTGGCGGCGGCGCTGTTCGCCGTCCTCCCGGCCGTCCTGCGCGGCTGACCGGGACCGGGCCCGCCCCGAGGTGCCCGGGCATGACGAGGTGCTTGGGCACGACGAGGTGCCGGGGCACGACGAGGGCCCGCTGTGCCGGAGACGACACAGCGGGCCCTCGTCGGTGCCGCCGTCGGGATCAGTGGTGGCCGTGGCCGCTGCTGATCTCCTCGTGCTCCTCGACGGTGGGCTTGGCGATCTGGCTGCCCTCGCCGTAGAAGCCGCGGGACAGCTTCACCCGCGCGCGGGTCCACAGTCCGGCCTTGCGGGCCACCCCGTTCTCGTCCACCTCGGGCGGCAGTTCGGAGGGCTGCGGCTGGTCGTGCGAGGTGAGGGTGTGGAGCCGGCCCTGCGGCAGCGGGGCGTGCACCTCGACGAACTCACCGTGCTGGAGCCGGTTGATGACGCCCGTCTCCCGGCCGTGCAGCACCTTGTCCCGGTCCCGCCGCTGGAGGCCCATGGCCCACCGCTTGGCGACCACGAAGGCGACCACCGGCACGGTGAAGAAGCCGACCCGCACCGCGTAGGTGATGGCGTTGATCGAGAGGTGGAAGTGGGTGGCCAGCAGGTCGTTGCCGCCGCCGGCCAGCAGGAGCAGGTAGAGGCTCATCCAGGCCACGCCGAAGCCGGTGCGGACCGGGGCGTTGCGAGGCCGGTCGGCGATGTGGTGCTCGCCCCGGTCCCCGGTGATCCAGGCCTCCAGGAACGGGTAGCACCAGATGACCAGCAGCACGGTCGGGAAGACCATCAGCGGGACGAACACCCCGAGGTTGAGGGTGTGGCCGCCCCAGACGCTGATCTCCCAGCCGGGCATCACGCGCACCAGGCCCTCGGAGAAGCCCATGTACCAGTCCGGTTGGGCGTCGGTGGACACCTGGTCCGGACGGTACGGCCCGTACGCCCAGATCGGGTTGATCGTGGCGATCGCCGACATCACCGCGACCACGCCGAAGACCAGGAAGAAGAAGCCGCCCGCCTTGGCCATGTAGACCGGCATCAACGGCATGCCGACGACGTTCTGGTTGGTCCGGCCGGGCCCGGCGAACTGGGTGTGCTTGTGGTAGAAGACCAGGATCAGGTGCGCCGCGAGCAGGCCCACCATGATTCCCGGGATCAGCAGGATGTGGACGGTGAACAGCCGGGGGATGATGTCGGTGCCCGGGAACTCGCCGCCGAACATGAAGAACTGCAGGTACGTCCCGACGATCGGGACGGACAGGATGGCGCCCTCCATGAAGCGGATGCCGGTGCCGGAGAGCAGGTCGTCGGGCAGTGAGTAGCCCATGAAGCCGTCGAACATGCCGAGGATCAGCAGCAGCGCGCCGAAGACCCAGTTGATCTCGCGGGGCTTGCGGAAGGCGCCGGTGAAGAAGACGCGCAGCATGTGCGTCAGCATCGAGGCGATGAAGACGACCGCGGCCCAGTGGTGGATCTGGCGCATCAGCAGGCCGCCGCGCACGTCGAAGCTGATCCTGATCGTCGAGTTGTAGGCCTCGGACATCGAGATGCCCCTGAGCGGGACGTACGCCCCGTCGTAGACGACCTCGCCCATGCTCGGATTGAAGAACAGGGTGAGCCAGACGCCCGTCAGGATGATGATGACGAAGGTGTAGAGCGCGATCTCGCCCAGCATGAAGGACCAGTGGTCGGGAAAGATCTTGCGCAGGTTGGACTTGGCCAGGGAGTAGATGCCGAGCCGGCCGTCGGTCCAGTCGGCGAGGGCCTCGGCCTTGTTGGCGGGCTCGGCGCGCGTGGTGGTCACCGGTCCCGGCTGCGACTGCTGGTCGGCTCTCACGACGGGCTCCCCGGCGTCCTCGGCGTGCCGGGCTGGAGGCCCGCCGGCGGGAACGCCGGCCGGCGAAGTGTTGTGATCATGGGACCTCTCGATGCGGGCCCGCCGGCCGGACCGGCGCGCGGACCAGGTGTTCCACGGGACCCGTTGCTCAGGGTGATGGAGCGCTTACTCTGTCATGCTGTCGGCAGGGGGCCGACTGTGCACGTCCATCGGCCCGTCCGGCCGCGCGTGTCGGGCCGGACGGGGGCTCTGCCGCCCGATCGGCTGGCCCCCGGTCGGCCCAACGGGTGCCGATGCTGCGGTCGAGTGCCGCTGAACCGTTTCGGCGCGCGCCGCGTCCGGGGGCCGCGCGGTTCGGGGCCTACGCTGCGCCAATGGTGGATCAGCGTGAACTCTTCGAGGACGTCACCGAGGCTCTGGCCCGCGCCGGGTTCGACACCGGGCCGGACTCCTCGCCGCTGTGGATCGACCGTCACCCCGAGGGCGTGGTGGTCGGCTGGACGCCGGGTGCGGAGCCGGGCCGGACACCGTCCCGGGAGGCGCTCGCGGCGCTGAGCGGCGCGGCCGCGGTCGTGCTGCGCGAGTGCGGCTACCTGGTCGCCGGAACGGAGGAGGGGGACCTGCTGGTGCGTTCCGCCGAACCGGTGACGGTCCCCGAGTCGGCCGAGCCGGAGGCGGTGCCGGAGCAGTGGTGGGGGTGAAGCGGGCCTCCTGACGATCCCCCACCTGCCGGTTTGACCGGTGCACGGGCGATCTCATACCGAATCATTACCTTCGTCGGGGGCTCTGTTGACCCGGCCGGCTCTAAGGTTTGCCTAAGCTAAGCCGAGGCGCCCTGGACCGCAGTGTCCGGGGCGTTCGGCTGTCGCCGCCCCACCGCCACCGCGGCGGGGCCGAGAACAGGTGAACGACCCGGGCCGACCCGGGGGAGGAGCCCGCCGCATGTGGGATGAGGCGTTTCCCAGCTTCCTGATCGGGCTGCGCGAGGGCCTGGAAGCCGGACTGATCGTGTCGATCCTGATCGCCACGCTGGTCCGGGCGGACCAGAAGGCCCGGCTGCCACAGGTCTGGACGGGCGTCGCGGCGGCCGTCGCGCTCAGCCTGAGCTTCGGCGCGGTGCTCACCTTCACCGCCGCCAACCTCTCCGGCCACGCCCAGGAGGCGTTCGGCGGGGTGCTCAGCCTGATCGCGGTCGGATTCGTCACCGCGATGGTGTTCTGGATGCGGCGTTCGGCGCGCACCCTCTCCGCCGAGATCAAGGAGAAGGTGCAGGCCTCGCTGGCGATGGGAGCCGGCGCGCTGGTGCTCACCAGCTTCCTCGCGGTCGCCCGCGAGGGCCTGGAGACCTCGCTGTTCCTGTGGACCAACGTGCGCACCGCCGGCGAGTCGACCGGGCCGCTGATCGGCGCGGCCGTCGGCCTGGTGCTCTCGGCCGGGCTGTGCTGGGGGCTGTACCGGCGGGCCCTCAAGATGAACCTCACCCGGTTCTTCACCATCACCGGCGTCGGTCTGATCGTCGTCGCGGCGGGCGTGCTCGGCTACGGGCTGCGCGACCTCCAGGAGTCCGGTCTGATCGGCGGCGGCACCTCGTACGCCTTCGACCTGAGCGGGCACCTGGACGCCTCGTCCTGGTACGCGACGCTGGTCCAGGGCACCCTCAACCTGACCGTCACCATGACGGTGCTCCAGGTCGTCGGCTACGTCGCGTACCTGGGCGCCGTGATGACGCTGTTCGTCGAGGGGGTCCGGGGCGGCAGGAGCACCCCGGCCGCCGCCTCGCAGAAGCCCGCCACGGCGGAGCAGTCAGCCGCCTCGCGGAAGCCCACCGCCCCGGGCGGGCCCGTCGAGGCCAAGGGCGGGCCGGTGCGGGCCGGGCGGCCGCGCTGGGTGCTGCCGACCGCGGCGATCGCCGTCCCGGTGGTGGTCGCCGGTGCCGTGATCGCGATCAGCGACGGCAAGCAGGACAGCTCCGCCACCGTCGCCGTCTCCGAACAGGACTGCGGCAAGGGCTTCACCGGCCCCCAGCCCGGCCAGCAGGTCTTCCAGATGCACAACACCGGCGACAAGGTCTCCGAGGTCTACCTGGTCAACCCGGCCACCGGCGCGGTCTACGGCGAGATCGAGGGCCTGGCCCCCGGCACCACCCGCGCGCTGACCGCGACCATCGGCTCCGGCGACTACGCCTGGCGCTGCGTGCCCACCGGCGGGAAGTCCGTCACCTCGGCCGCCGTGCACGTGAGCGGCGGCACCGAGGTCAAGGCCGTCAAGCCGGTCGCCGAGGACGACCTCAAGGCCCCGCTCGACAGCTACAAGGCGTACGTCGGGCAGGGACTCGCGACGCTCGTGACGGAGAGCCGGAAGCTCCAGGCCGACGTGCGCTCCGGCGACCTCGCCACCGCCAAGGCCGACTGGCTCACCGCCCACCTCCAGTACGCTTCGCTCGGCGCCGCGTACGGCACCTTCGCCGACCTCGACGGCAAGATCGACGGACGCCCGGACGGCCTGGCCGGCAAGGAGCAGGACCCGGGCTTCACCGGCTTCCTGCGACTGGAGTACGGCCTCTGGCACGGCCAGTCCGCGACCGACCTGACGCCCGTCGCCGACGGGCTGGCCCAGGACGTCGCCCAGCTCGCGCACGACTTCCCCGGGCAGGACTTCGCCCCGGGCGACCTGCCGCTGCGCGCCCACGAGATCCTGGAGAACACCCTCCAGTTCGAGCTGACCGGCGACACCGACATGGGCAGCGGCACCAACCTGGCCACCACCCAGGCCAACCTGGCAGGCACCCAGGAACTGCTGACCCTGCTCCAGCCGCTGCTCGACGAGCGGGACCCGCAGGTGCTCGTCCGGGTGAACGCCGGGATGAAGCGGGTCGGCGACCTGGTCGCCGCCGCCCACCGGTCCGAGGGCTGGACCCCGGTCGACCGGCTGCCCGCCGACGCCCGCCGACAGCTGAACGGCGCCACCGGCCAGCTGCTCGAAGACCTCGCCCCCGTCCCCGCCCTGCTCGAGATCCGGAAGGCCGCCTGATGACCGACCACACCGCAGCCACCGGCTCCTGCCCGTTCCCGCACGCCGCCGCGGCTGTCGAGCCGGCCGCCCAGGGCGGATGCCCGGCCGGCCCGGCCCGGCGCAGCTTCGTCCGGGCCGCGCTCGGCGCCGGTGCCGGCGCGGCCGTGCTGGCCGGTGGCGCCCTCGGCCTCGGCGCCGGCCCGGCCGCCGCCGGGGACGACAAGCAGGAGAAGAGCGGGGCGGTGCCGTTCCACGGTGACCACCAGGCCGGCATCACCACCGCGGCCCCGGGCTTCGCGGCCTTCGTCTCCTGCCAGGTGATCGCCCAGGACCGCAAGGGCCTGGAGACGCTGTTCCGGACCCTCACCGAGCGGATCCGCTTCCTCACGGCCGGCGGCACCCCGCCCGACCTCGGCGTCGGCGCGCCGCCCGCGGACAGCGGCATCCTCGGCCCGACCGTCCCCACCGACCACCTGACCGTCACCGTCGGCGTCGGCGCCTCGCTCTTCGACGACCGCTACGGGCTGGCCACGGCCAAGCCGGTCAAGCTCGCGCCGATGAAGACCTTCCCGAACGACAACCTCCAGGCCGCCGAACTGCACGGCGACCTCTCGCTCCAGATCTGCGCCGACCGCCGGGACACCGTGCTGCACGCGCTGCGCGACATCACCCGGCACACCCGGGGCGCGATGCAGATCCTCTGGCGGATCGACGGCTTCCAGAACGAGTCCCGCCCGGACGGCGCCCAGCGCAACCTGCTCGGCTTCAAGGACGGCATCGTCAACCCGGACACCGCCTCCGCGCGCGAGATGGACCGGCTGGTCTGGGTCACCGACGGGACGGGCGAGCCCGCCTGGGCGACCGGCGGCAGCTACCAGGTGATCCGGATCATCCGGATGCTGATCGAGTTCTGGGACCGCGTCACCCTGGCCGAGCAGGAGAAGATGTTCGGCCGCCGCCGGGACACCGGCGCACCGCTGGACGGCGCCCGGGAGACCGACGCGCCGGACTACGCCAAGGACCCGGAGGGCAAGGCGATCCCGCTCGACGCGCACATCCGGCTGGCCAACCCGCGCACCGCCGGCACCGACAACTCGCGCATCCTGCGGCGGGGGTTCAACTACGACCGGGGCGTCGACCGGGCCGGGAACCTGGACATGGGCCTGGTGTTCTGCTGCTACCAGCAGGACGTGGTGCGGCAGTTCGAGGCGACCCAGACCCGGCTGATCGGTGAGCCGCTGGTGGACTACATCTCGCCGACCGGCGGCGGGTACTTCTTCGTCCTGCCCGGGGTGAAGGACAACGCCGACTGGCTCGGGCGGGGGCTGCTGGCGGCCGTCTGACGGTGGCTGTTCGACGGTGGCCGTCCAATGGTGACTGTCCGACGGTGGCCATTGCGGCGGGCCCGGTGCCGAGAGGGCGCCGGGCCCGTTCGCGCGGGAGAGAAGGGCGTTCAAAGGGCGTTCAGGAGCCGAGGGTGAAGCCGATCACCGCGCCGCCGCCCTCCCGGTTGGCGGCGAAGGCCGTCCCGCCGTGCGAGCGGGCCACCTCGTGCACGATGGCCAGACCCAGGCCGGAGCCGGGCAGGCTGCGGGCGGCGGTGGCGCGGTAGAAGCGGTCGAAGACCCGGTCGAGGTCGGCCGCGTCGATGCCCGGCCCGCGGTCGCGCACCTCCACCCGCGGGCCGCGCACCACCACCTCGATCGGGCCGGTCCCGTCCGGGTCGAACTTGGCGGCGTTGTCCAGCAGGTTGCCCACCGCCCGGGCCAGCGCGTCCGGCCGGGCGGTGACGACCGTGGCGTCCGCGTCCACCACGATCTGCCGGCCGCTGCGCCGCCGGGCCTGGGCCGCGGCCTCCCGGACCACGTCGGCGAGCACCACCCCGGTCGGCCGCCCGTCCGCCCTGCGGTCCGCCGCGAGGGCCACCAGCTCCTCCACCAGCTGGGTCAACTCCCTTGCCTCATCGGCCAGGTCGGACATCAGCGCGGCCTGCTCGGCGGGTGGCAGCCGGTCCAGGCTGGGCAGCACCGCGAGGTTGGTCCGCAGGCTGGTCAGCGGGGTGCGCAGCTCGTGCCCGGCGTCCTGGACGAGTCGGCGCTGGTTCTCCTTGGCGGCGGCGAGCCGGACCAGCATCCGGTCGAAGGCGCGGCCGAGCCGACCCACCTCGTCCGTTCCGGCGGCGGGCACCTGCACGTCCAACCGCCCGCTGGTGGCGACCAGTTCGGCCGCGGCGGTGAGCCGGACCAGGCGCCCGGTGATCCGCCCGGCGAGCAGTCGGCCGGCCGCGCCGGCGAGCACCGCGACGACCGCCACCAGGGCCACCGTACGGGTCCGCAGAGTGGTCAGCAGGGCTTCGGTGGGCCCGACCTGCTGGATGATCTGGACCGCGCCCCGCCGCCCGCCGAGCGAGACCACGCCGACCCGGTAGCCCTCGCCGCGCTGGTGGCGCAGCCCGATCGAGGTGCGGCCCGGCTGGTCGGTGCGGGCGAGTTCCTGGTCGGCCGGGACGGGCGGCAGGTCGAGCCGGGCGGTGCCGGGCAGCACCGCGCCGTCCGGATCGAGCGACTGGGTGGTGACCCGGATCGGGCGCACCAGGTCGGCGCTCAGGCCGCTCGGACCGGCGAAGTCGCCCGGGAAGAGGACCTCCCGCTGGACCTGCCGGCCGACGGAGTCGACGGCCGCGCCGAAGTCGGCGGTCTCGTCGTCCCAGATCAGCTGGGCGGCGGCGTGGTAACCGAGGGTGCCGATCACCACCGCGACCAGCGCGGCGATCGCCGCGAAGGCGAGTGCCAGGGTGGTGCGCAGGCCCGGGCGGGGGAAGCGGGGGAGACGGTAGGCCGGGCGGGGGAACCGGGAAGGGCGGCGGGCCGGGCCGGTCATGGCTCGCGCAGCGTGTAGCCGACGCCGCGGACGGTGTGGATCAGCGGGACCAGGCCGGGGCGGTCGAGCTTGCGGCGCAGGTACCCGATGAAGACGGCGAGGTTCTTCGAGCCGGGGCCGAAGTCGTAGCCCCAGATCCGCTCGTACAGGGTGGCCTGGTCGAGGACGGCGCCGGTGTTCCGGGCCAGGAGCTCCAGCAGGTCGAACTCGGTGCGGGAGAGTTCGAGCTCCTGCCCGGCCCGCCAGGCCCGCCGGGCGGGCGGCTCGATCCGCAGGTCGGCGATGGTCAGCACCTCGGCGGTCGGTTCGGGCGGCCGTCGGCGCAGCAGGGCGCGCAGGCGGGCGAACAGCTCGTCCACGTCGAAGGGCTTGACCAGGTAGTCGTCGGCCCCGGCGTCGAGGCCGGCGATCCGGTCCGGGACCTCGACCCGGGCGGTCAGCATCAGCACCGGGGTGCGGTCACCGGCGGTGCGCAGCCTGCGGCAGACCTCCAGGCCGTCCGGCTCCGGCATCATCACGTCGAGCACCAGGACGTCGGGGCGCTGTTCGGCGAGGACGGCCAGGGTCTGGGTGCCGTCGGCGGCGATCCGCACCCGGTAGCCCTCCAGCATCAGGGCACGGGCGAGCGAGTCCCGGATGGCCCGGTCGTCCTCGGCGATCAGCACGGTGTGGCTCATGGCGGTGATTCTCCCTGGCGTGCTCACGACCGTTCCTCGCGGGGCCGGGGCAGGGGCCGGGGCCGCGGCGAGGGATCCGGGACGGCCGCGGCTTTCGCGCGGTGCTTCGCGGGCGTACGGTGGCCACACGGTGGCGCGCCGCCGGGTGGGCCGCCTGGGCCGTCTCGTTCGGATCCTGCCGGGCGCACGACGCCGTGCGCTGATCCGACAGGATCCGGAAGAGGGGACCTGGTCCGATTCGGCACGCCCTGCCGGAGGCCACGATGGCAGACCGGATGGCTTTCTTCACCACCCCGCGCGTGGAACGGGCGCGGCGGGACGCGCGGGAGCGGCTGGGGGACTGGCGGGAGGTGTACCGGCCGGGCCCGCTGTTGCCGCTCGTGGGCGGACAGGCGGGGCGGTGCATGGACTGCGGGCTGCCGTTCTGCCACAGCGCCTGTCCGCTGGGGAACCTGGTGCCGGAGTGGAACCGGCTGGTGGCGGAGGTCGACGCGGGGGTGGCGGAACCGGGGGCGGTGGGCCCGGGGACGGCTGAATCGGAGGCGGCTGAACCGGAAGCGGGGGCCGGGGCGGACTGGCGGGCGGCCGCGGCGCGGCTGTTGGCGACCAACAACTTCCCGGAGTTCACCGGGCGGCTCTGCCCGGCGCCCTGCGAGAGCGCCTGCGTGCTGGCGATCGACGGCGCGGCGGTGACGATCAAGGACGTCGAGCTGGCGATCGCCGATCGGGCCTGGGAGGAGGGCTGGGACGGGCCGCGGCCGCCCGAGCGGACCGACGGCCGGCGGGTCGCGGTGATCGGCTCGGGCCCGGCCGGACTGGCCGCCGCCCAGCAGCTGACCAGGGCCGGGCACGCCACCACCGTGTACGAGCGGGCCGACCGCGCGGGCGGGCTGCTGCGGTACGGCATCCCGCCGTTCCGGCTGGAGAAACACCGGTTGGAGCGCCGGCTGGACCAACTGCGCTCCGAGGGCACCGAATTCCACACCGGGGTGTGGGTCGGACGGGACGTCCGGGCCGAAGAGCTGCGGGCCGGGTACGACGCTGTGGTGGTGGCGGTGGGCGCCACCGCCCGCCGGGAACTGCCCGTCCCGGGGCGGGACCTGTCCGGGGTGCACCAGGCGATGGAGTACCTGACCTGGGCGAACCGGGTGGACGAGGGCGACTGCGGCACCCCGCCGGTGTCCGCGGAGGGGCGGCACGTGGTGATCGTCGGCGGCGGCGACACCGCGGCGGACTGCCTGGGGACGGCACTGCGCCAGCGCGCCGCCTCGGTCACCCAGCTGGACATCAACCCGCGCCCGCCGCGGCGCCGGGCGCCCGGGGAGCCCTGGCCGGGCCATCCCAGGGTGTACCGGGAGACCACCTCGCACGAGGAGTCCGGCGCGGTGGAGGCGGGTCCCCGGGTGTTCGCGGCGACCACCGTGGGCTTCGAAGCGGGCCCGGACGGCCGGCTCGCCGCCGTCCGGTTCGCCGAGGCCGAACCGGCCGACCGCAGCCCCAGGCCGGGCACCGAGCAGCGGCTTCCGGCCCAGCTCGCCCTGCTCGCGCTGGGCTTCACCGGGCCGGAGCCGGACCCGTGGCTGTCCGCCCAACTCGGCCTGGCCACCGGGCCGGAGGGCACGCTGGCCAGGGACGACGGCTTCGCCACGGCGGTACCGGGCGTGTTCGTCGCCGGAGACGCCGGGCGCGGACAGTCGCTGATCGTGTGGGCGATCGCGGAAGGGCGGGCGGTGGCGGCGGCGGTGGACCGGTACCTGCGGGGGTGGACGGAGTTGCCGGAGCCGATCCGGGCCTCGGCGCGGGCGTTCACGGTGTGAGTCCGGGAGCGCCCGCGTCGGTCCGTCGGTCCGTCGGTCCGTCGGGCGGTGGGGCCGTGGGGCGGCCGCGAGGGCGCAGGCCGCGCGTAGCGGGCGGCGGATACGGGACATCTGGTTTCCCCTGGATCGGCCGTGCCGCGTCGGCGGTGTGCGTCGAACTCCCCGTCGGCCGGCTCGGGGTGAGCCGACCTCCGGGCGGTGCGGCCGGTCAACGGTTGTGCGCCGGGAGCGGCACGTTCGGGCCGGGGAGCCTGGAACGCGATCGGATCGAATACGGACGGCCTTTGCTACGATCCGGCGACAAGGGCATCAGAAGATGTGCGTACGAGGGCCGGAGGGCGTGGGCGTGGGCGCGGGTGGATGGAAGGCGGAGTCGGTCGAGGTCCGCTACACCCCGACGGCCGCCGACTTCCGGGAGGCCCGTGCGGCGTGGGACCGGCACACGGTGGCGGGCCGCCGGGCGCGGCGGGGCAGGTACACGCTCGCCGCCTGCCCGGCAGTGGTTTCGGCTTTGCTCGGGGTCGTCGGAGGGGCGGGGCCTCGGTCACCGAGCTGGGCTGGCCGGAGCAGCGGTACCACCTGGAGACGCCAGGGCTGTTCCTGCTGCTGGGCGGCAGCGAGGACACGGGGGTGATGACCATGCTGCCCAAGCGCGGGGTCGAGGACAGTCGGCGGCTGGTCGAGCTGATCGATCGGCATGCGAAGGCGCTCGTTCTGGACTGAGCTGCGGTTCGTGAGGCCGGTTCGGCTGGTTCGACCGGTTCGGTGTGGCTGGTATGGCATGTGCTGACGTGTCACGGGGCGGGCTCCGCCCGGGCCGGTTCGGCTCCGGGCGCCTGCTGGTCGTCGTGTGCTTGTCGGTCGTCATGCTCCCGTTGGTCGTCGTGCTCGCGCTGGTTGTCGTGCTCGCGCTGGTCGTAGCGCCAGAGGGCGGGGATCGCGGCGGACAGGGCGGCTGAGCTGCCGAGGCAGAGCAGGCCGCCGGTGCGCAGGGCCGCCCGGATGCCCTGCCGGGCGGCGAGCCCGCCGGCCCGCAGGTCGCCCAGGGCCGGTCCGGCGGAGCCGATCAGCATCTCCAACCCGGCTGCCCGGCCGCGGAGTTCGTCCGGGATGGACTGATTCCAGATGGCGCTGCGGAAGGTGTCGCCGATCCAGTGGGCGCAACCGGCGACGGTGAGGCAGAGCAGGACGGCCCACAGGCCTGGGGTGAACGCGGCCGCGGCCGTCGCCGCGCCGACCAGGGCAGCGGAGAGCAGGACCAGCCGGCCGTGCCGGTGCACCCGGTCAGTCCACCCGCTGGTCGCGGCGGCGAGCAGGCTGCCGACCGCGCCGGCCGAGTAGAGCAGACCGAGCGCCCAGGTCGCCTCCAGGTCCGCGGCCAGGAACGGGAACAGCGCGGTGGGCAGGGCGAAGACGGTGGTCGCGAGGTCGGCCAGATAGGTGCCGACCAGGTCGGGCCGCCGGGCCGTGTACCGGGCGCCGGCCAGGAACTCGGTGAGCTGCGGCGCCTCGGCGTCCCGCTCCGAGGGGACGGGGCGGACCCGGGCGAGCAGGGCGATCGAGAGCAGGAAGGTGCCGAGGTCGACCAGGTAGGCGGCCGGGACTCCGGCGGTCGCGATCAGCAGACCGGCCGCCGCCGGGGCGACCACGCCGCCGATGCTCCAACGCAACGAGAGCAGGGCGCCCGCCGCCACCAGCTGGTCCTGGGGCACCAGTCGGGGGACCATCGCCTCGACCGAGGGCTGCTGGATGCCCTGGAGCGCCGCCGCCACTCCGGCGGCAACGTAGAGCGGCCAGATGGCGGGGGTGCCGAGCAGTGCGTTGGCGAGGAGCAGGGCGCTGAGCACGGCCAGCGCGACTTCGGTGGCCAGGGCCACGGTGCGGCGGTCGGCGCGGTCGGCGAGGACGCCACCGTAGAGGCCGAACAGGATGGTGGGCACGAGTTCGACCGCGCCGACCGCGCCCACGGCCAGGGGCGAGCCGGTGAGGTCGGCGATCTGGAGCGGGACGGCCGTCATGGTGAAGATCGAGCCGAGCAGGGTGACCGTGCCGGAGGTCCAGGTCAGGCGGAAGTCCCGGGAGGACCGCCAGGGTGCGGTGTTCGGCAGCAGCCGGGAGCGGGCGCGGTTCGCGCCGGGGGGCGGGTCCGCTGCGGGGGGCGGGGGTGTCTCGGAGGACGGGTTCGGCTCTGCGAGCGGGTTCGGTTCGGAGGTCACGTGGCGGGTCCTTCCCGGCTGTCGGCGGTGGCCGCGACAGCTCTCCTTATCGCTGATAAATTCTGGTTCGGGAACTTATCGGCGATAAAGTGGGTCTGGCAAGTGAATAGCCCGGGAGGTCGATCGGATGGCGCTGCAACGCGACGAGGTGGTGCGCACCGCGCTGCGCCTGCTCAACGAGGAGGGCATCGACGGGCTGACCACCCGCAGGCTCGCCCGTGAACTCGGCGTCCAGTCACCGGCGTTGTACTGGCACTTCAAGAACAAGCGGGAACTCCTCGACCTGATGGCCGAGGAGATGCTCGCCGAGGCGCTCCCGCCCGACCGCGAGCCGGACCCGCGGAACTGGCCCGAGTGGATCGCCGCCGACGCCCGCGCCAAGCGGAATGCCCTGCTCGCCTACCGTGACGGCGCCCGGGTGCATGCCGGGACCCTGCCGACCGAAGGGGAACTCCCGGCGGTCGAAGCCCAGTTGGGAGCACTGTGCCAGGCCGGGCTGCACCCGCGTACGGCGCTGCGACTGCTGCTGACCGTCGACCGGTACATCATGGGCTGGGTCACCGAGGAGCAGGCCTGGCGGCAGGACGTCGCGGACCGGGAGCGGCCGCCGTTCCCGGACGAGGCGCTTCGCGAACTGCCGCTGCTGCGCGAGGCGGTCGACGTGCTGCGGATGACCGACCACGACGCCGACTTCGAGTACGGGCTGCGGGTGCTGATCGAGGGGTTCCGGGCGGAGATCGCGCGGGAGGCGTCGGCGGAGACGGCGAGGGAGGTGGAGGTGGCGAGGGAGACGGAGACGGAAACGTAGGCGTAGGCGTAGGCATCGGTGGGGTGGTCGTCGGATGGACTGGCGTGATGCGCATGGCCACCCTTGACCCCCGCAGCACGGCCCTGGTCCTGATCGACCTGATGGACCGGATCGTCGCCAACCCACTTGCGCCGCATGCTGGTTCGGAGGTGGTGAAGGCCGCGCTGGAACTGGCCCGGGAGTTCCGTGCGGCGGGCGCGCCGGTCGTCGCGGTCCGGGTCGAACGGCCGAACGTCACCGAGCAGCCGCCCGGGAGCGATCTGCTCGCGGAGATCGCGGCGGTGGCCGACGAGATCGTGGTGAAGCGCACCATCGGAGCCTTCCAGGGCACCGGCCTGGACGAGCTGCTCCGGGCTCGGGGTGTGGAGACCCTGGTGTTCGCCGGGATCGCCACCAACCTGGGCGTGGAGTCGAGCGCCCGTGCGGCCTGCGACCACGGGTACCGGGTGGTGTTCGTCGAGGACGCGATGGCCGCGCTCACGGCGGAGGAGCACCGGGCTTCGGTGGAGTTGGACTTCCCGCGGCTCGGCGAGGTCGTCGTGGCGGCGGATCTGCGGTTGGGGTGAACCGGGAGGGGCTCGGGCTGGACCTCGTGCCGGGACTTCGGGTCTGGATCTCGGGCCGGGATCTCGGGCCGGGGCCTCGGGTCTGGTGCCGGGCCTTCGTGCCGGGTTCTCGGGCAGGGGCGTGTGGTTACGCCCGGGCGCGTCGGAGCGCGTCGCGCAGCCGTCCGTCCGAGGCCTTGAGCAGGCGGGCGGCGGTGGGCGCGTCGACGTCCGCGAGCAGGGTCAGGATCGCGTCCTTGACCCGGCCGTCGGTGGTGGTCAGGGCGCCCTCGACCGCATCCTCGTCGGCACCGGTCGCCTCGGTGACGATCCGACGGGCGCGGTCGCGGAGCTTGTCGTTGGTGGCGCGGAGGTCGACCATCAGATTTCCGTATGTCCGGCCGAGCCTGACCATCACGGCTGTGGACAGCAGGTTGAGCACCAGTTTCTGTGCCGTTCCCGCCTTGAGCCGGGTCGATCCGGCCAGTACCTCCGGGCCGACCTCGACCTCGATGCCCAGCTCGGCCGCCGCGGCCAGCGCCGAGTTCCGGTTGCACGCCAGCCCGACGGTCAGCGCCCCGGCCGCCCGCGCGGTCCGGACGGCGGCCAGTGCGTAGGGCGTGCGGCCGGAAGCGGAGATGCCCACCAGGGTGTCGGCGGGGGTGAGCCGGAGGGCGGCCACATCGGCCTCGGCGAGGTCGGTACGGTCCTCGGCACCCTCGGCGGCCGCAGTGACGGCCGGGCGCCCGCCCGCGATCAGGCCGACGACCAGCGACGGGTCGGTCCCGAAGGTCGGCGGGCACTCGGCGGCGTCCAGCACACCGAGCCGTCCGGCCGTTCCCGCGCCGGCGTAGACCAGCCGGCCGCCGCGCGCCATCCGGGCGGCCACGGCATCGACCACGGCGGCGATCCGCTCCAACTCGCCGGCGACGGCGGCGGGAACACCGCGGTCCTCGGCGTTCATCAGGCGGAGGAGCCCGGCCGTGGGCAGCCGGTCGATCTCGGCCCAGTCGCGGCGGACGGTCTCGGTCGCGGGTACGGCGTCGTGGCTCATGCGGCGAGCCTCCCCAGGTGCGAGGGGCCCGAATCCGGGCAGGCGTGGAGGCAGAGGCGGACGGAGAGGAACGGACGGAGAGGAACGGACGGAGGGAAGCGGACGGAGGGAAGCGGATGGACTCGACCGCTGGCACGGTGACCTGCGGCGCCTGCGGGAGGAGGCCGAGGGCGTGCCGGAGCGGGTCGGTGAACTGCTGCGGAGTTCCCCAGGATCGGGCCGGTCGGTGCCGGGATCTTCCGGCGCGAGGCGCAGGGGGTCTGGTCCTCGCTGCGGCCGTACTTCGACGAGCGGGTGCTGGCGGTGGCCCGGGCGCTGGGGCTGCCGGGCGAACCGGAGGGTCTGGCGGCGCTCGTCGCGCCGGGGGTCGGCGCCCGTCGGCGGGGCCGGCGCCCGTCACCGGGCTGGTCAGGCCGTCCGGGTGGTCAGGCCATCCAGAAGAAGACCGCTGTCATCCGTCGCTCCGCCAGTTCGGTGCCGTAGTAGCCGGTGGCGCTGTGGATCAGATTGGCGTGGTAGAGCAGCAGCTGGTTGTAGCGGTTGGGAACGCGGACGTCCTCGGTGAAGTGGTCGGCGGGAACACGGCGGGTGCCGAGTGCCTCGACCAGGTTGTTGTGCGGGGCGTCGACCAGGTTGCCGCCCAGGCGGCCGCCCGGGAACTGCTGGCGGTAGAAGCTGGTGCCGGCGTCCTTCGGGGCGCCAGGGCTGAGGTAGAGGACGGCGGCGTAGCGGCAGAGCGCGCGGGAGTCGGTGTGCGGGCGGGACTCCGACTCCCCGGAACCGACGACCTGGACGCAGTTGTGGTTGAGCGTGCCGCCGCCCGGGGTGCTCTGCACCCAGAGCCGGGAGGCGCCGGTGGCCTTGCGGACCAGCGACTCGACCCGGGCCAGCTCGGTGGGCTCCAGACCCGGCATCGTGCGCAGTCCGGGCCAGGTCTCGGGGCGGTACGGGTAGCCCTCCGTCCAGTCCCCACGGGCCAGACAGCGCTCCCGGACGGCGTCCGGGTCGGGCAGCACGCTGTCCAGGACCCAGTAGTCCCGGCCCCGGGTGGGCTTGCGGTAGGGCAGGACCGGCAGGGCGGTGGGCCTGATGGGCTGTGAGGACATGGGCCGACCATAGAGGCGGTGATCGTCAATCTTCTGCCGTGAGCAGGTCAACCTTTCGTCAAGGGTGCGCTGACATGGGCGGATCGCCGGGCGTCCGGTCGCGAGTGCGGTGCTCCGGCGTGCGCTAGTACTCCAGCCGCACTTCGTGATCTCGCAGGTCGGGGCTGGAACTGGAACGGCCACCGAATGATCTTGGTGAGGTGTGTGGACTCTTCAAG